>JAGYNM010000001.1 GCA_018399335.1 Bacteroidales bacterium
CGTCAGAGCAAAAATTGCGGGTGATGCTCGATCGCAAACAGCGAGGAGGCAAACAGGTAACCCTTATCACCGGTTTTACAGGTGATCCGGACGACTTAAATAAGCTCGGAAAAATGCTCAAAAGCGCCTGTGGAACAGGAGGAAGCGTAAAAGATGGTGAAATAATTATTCAGGGAGATTTCAGAGAAAAAGTGCTGGCTCTCCTGATCAAAAATGGCTATCGTCAAACAAAAAAAGCAGGCGGTTGAAAACAAACGATATTCCATTCAAAATCAACGACCAAACTTACTGGGAAGAACAATATAATCTCACAAAACAAGGATGGGATATGGGTTATGTTTCTCCACCTTTAAAAGCATATATAGATCAGCTGGAAAACAAAAAAATCCAAATTCTAGTGCCTGGGGCAGGAAAAGGATGGGAAGTGAAATACCTTTATAATCAAGGATTTGAAAATGTTTTTTACCTTGATTTTTCCGTTGAAGCCGTCAAGAAATTTAAAGAAAACTGCCCGAATTTTCCTGAAAATCAAATCCTGCCCGATGATTTTTTCTTAGTTAATCGTCAATTTGACCTGATACTGGAACAAACATTTTTAAGCTCCTTCCCTCCAATGAACTGGCCCGAAATCGCAAAAAAGATTAGCAGCCTTTTAAACCCGAAAGGGAAATACACCGGCTTACTTTTCAACCATGATTTCGGCCTGAAATATCCTCCTTTTGCGGATACGCCCGAAAAATACGTTTCATTGTTTCAGCCCTACTTTTTATTTAAAAAGTTTGAAGTTGCCTATAATTCAATAAAACCGCGGGCTGGAAGAGAGTTATTTTTCATCTTTCAAAAAAAATGATTTGGATAATCCGTCCAGATTACTGTATATTCGCTCTGCAATTGTTTTATTAAAACAACCTTAAAGTTCGAATATCATGGAAATCCAAACATTATCCTCCATTGGCGTTATTTCTAAAAGAGAAAACCTGGCCTCCGTTGAGCATGAAACCCATTCATCTGCTCTGGTTTTGGAATCACTGCACCCATTTCCGGGTTATCATGGAACAACAGTTCCGGATCGTACCGACCCAAAATCGCTGTTTCTGGTAACAAAAAACATTTATGGCGACGACCGCATCATCCGAAGCATCAAGCAAGTGAAGAAGAATTTTCCGCATTTTTTTGACGGAGCTCCCGGATTGATCAACCTATATAACAAGCCAACCGGTGTGATACGATTAAAATATCTGCCCTACAATTTGGTTGGTGAACTGATAAGTGCCTTTCAGGATTTAGGCCTGGAATTCATCAAAAATCGCAAGGTAAATAACTATGGTTCAATTATTAAGATCACTAAATACTTCATGCTGGAAGAAGTGAGCGAAGGAATTTGGCACGACCAAAACTGGAAAGAGCTGTATTACCTCAACCTGCCGCTTCAATTGAGGTGGAACTCCTTTGAAAAAATTACCACAAGTATCAAACATAATGTGGAAGACAATAATTTTGATGCGGCCTTAACAACATTATACGACAAAGATGGTGTGCTCGACCTGGTACGAATTTATGATGAAGAAAGCTGTCAGGGTAAACTAATTTTTATCCACGAGAAATATTTAGAAGCCATCAAGTACATATAAATTAAACCATTACACCCACAATGTTTGATTGGTTAATAGAGGCATTTAAGAAAATTGCCCTGAAACTTAATTTGAGTGATTATTACGCTAGCATTTTAAGTGAAGGAATAGCTTTTATCAGTTTGATTATCATTGCCATTGCATTTTATTATCTGGCATGGTATGTCATCAAAAGAACACTCTACCAATTCATTAAAAGATCAAAAACGAATTTTGATGACATTCTGATTCACAACAAAGTAATTGCCAGGGCATCTTTACTTGTTCCATCATGGATCATCAATGAATTTTCGCCACAGACACTGCCAAGTTTTCCAAAGACCTTTAGCTTTGTTCAGGAAACCATCGAAGTGTATGTTATTTTCGTGATTGCCTTTGTGCTTGATGCTGTAATCACCTCGATCAATGATCTTTACAATACATTCGAGATTTCGAAAAGCAAACCCATCAAAGGATTGATGCAGGTATTAAAGATCATTTTATACATCGTTGCAGGCCTATTGATCATTGCCTCTTTAATTGGTCAAAATCTGGGTAACCTCATTTTAGGTCTCGGAACTTTGTCGGCAGTTCTGATGCTGATTTTTAAAGATCCTATTCTGGGTTTTGTTGGAGGTATTCAACTCACGCTGAACGATATGGTGAGGATTGGCGACTGGATCAGCATGCCAAAATACGGAGCTGACGGTGATGTACTTGAAATTACCCTGACTACGGTTAAAGTGCAAAACTGGGATAAAACCATCACCACAATTCCAACCTATTCGATGGTCTCTGATTATTTCACAAATTGGAGAGGCATGAGTGAATCTGGCGGTAGACGAATTAAGCGCCACATTTCGATCGATATGGACAGCGTGAAGTTTTGCACTGCCGAAATGCTCGAAAAGTATAAAAAATATCAGCTGATCTCAAATTACATTTCGGATAAAGAAAAAGAAATTGAATCCTATAATACTGATAATAAAATAGATACTTCTACTTTAGTTAATGGAAGACGACAAACCAACCTGGGTGTTTTTAGAGCTTATCTGCGTATTTATTTTGAAAATCATCCACGCGTAAATCAAGACATGACTTTGATCGTACGCCAGCTACAACCTACTGAGCTGGGAATTCCAATTGAAGTTTATGTGTTCAGCAAAAACAAAGCCTGGGTTGAATACGAAGCACTTCAAAGTGATATTTTTGATCACATTTTGGCTGTTGTTCCAAAATTCGACCTGCGCGTTTTCCAGGCGCCATCGGATGGGAGCATCAACAAACTTACTGACCAATTGCAAAAATTAGTCAAGCCTGAAACCAGTCAGCTGAATTAGTATCCAAACCCAAACTCTCTTCCTTTGTCGATGGCTTTAACGCCTTCACTCATCCATTTGGGCTCGGGAGCTCCCATCAAAAAGTGATCGAAAAACTGTTCTAACCTCACAGTAAGATCCTGGGTGTCGGCAAAACGACTCAGATTATGCGGGGCGCCATTGTAAACCAGCATCCACACAGGTTTTTGCAGCCTCCGCAAAGCTGTGAAATATTCTATTCCCTGATACCATGGCACTGCGCCATCCTCATCATTGTGCATCATCAAGAGCGGAGTATTTACTTTGTCGGCATAAAACAGTGGTGAGTTTTCGATATACGCATCAAGATCACTCCACAGATCCTTACCTATGCGGCTTTGTCCATCTTCATACTGAAAAGCCCTCACCATGCCACTTCCCCAACGAATTCCGCCATAAGCACTAGTCATATTACTCACGGGAGCTCCTGCCATCGCTGCTTTGAAACGATCGGTGCGGGTAATCAACCAGGCAGTTTGGTAACCTCCCCAACTTTGTCCCTGCAATCCCATACGCGTGCTGTCGAGTCCGGGAAATTCCTCCAAAACAGCATCTACACCGCTCATAATGGCATCATAGGCACTTTGTCCGGGTTCGCCGGTGCGATAAACAATATCCGGAACAAAAACTCCATAACCTCTTGAGGTATAATCACTAAAATTAATCACCGAACGAGATGGCTTTGGCGCATAATGCCGATACAAATTATCGCTGTTGCGTTCGTAAAAATATACCAAAACCGGATAGCTGCCATCATCCTTGTAACCAGCCGGCAGATACATCAGGCCATCCAACGAATCGTTGGCGTATGAAACCCATGAAACAGTTTCGACACTTCCCCAGCAATAATTTTTTTGCTGAGGATTGGCGTCAGTAATCCGTGTAATTTCTTTCCAGTTTTTATGTGTCAGATAAAAATCAGGAAACGCATCGAATGTTTCACTTCTGAAAAGCCAGGTGTCGGCATCTTTGGCTTTAAGCAATCCGGATAATCTGGCATCTTCGGTAAGCAGCACCTCTAGCTTTTCACGTTCGCGATTGAAGCGGGCAAAACCGGACTGCTTGGTATCCTTGTCAAAAACGCTCAGTAACATATTTCTCGGCAGATATTTTTCGTCAGGATCAGTTCTGAGGTATCTGTAGCGCATTTGTTGTGCAGATTCTTTTCCCAAAATTCTTTTACACTGCTCAGCAGAAGCAGGATCCAGCTGCCAGATTCCATAAGCACTGTAAACCAAAGCTTTTCCATCTTCCGTCCAACCAATCATTCCTAAAGGCCCAGCTTCGTTGGGCACATCATTTTCAGCATTATAAAAAATATCTTTCGTTTTATTGGCCAGTAAACTAATATTTTCTGTCGCGATGTCCTTGCTGTACCAACTGCTATCATGACGGTCGTAGAACAACAAAAAATCACCTTTTGGGCTCAGGCTCACTATAGAATTTGCCATCGAAAGCAGTTTTACAGTATCGCCATTCAATCTGTTTATGCGATAATAATCGGCATAACGTGTTTGTTCCCAGCCATTAAGATATTCATAGTGATCATCTGAACTCCCTAATAAAAAAACCGGATTTAGTTTTGTATCAAGCCGTACATCAGGAATGCCTTTACTGCCCAATGGAATAAGCTGATTATCTTTTGGATAAAAAGCAGCCAGATAACTCCTTTTCTTCTCCCGCTCAAGTTGTTTAATTTGCTGGGTTTGAAGCTGCTGATCTTTCCAATTCCAGATATCGATACGCACTTTTTCATCATCAATAAGGCTGTCTTTTATTTCTGGCAATGGCTTTGCTGCCAGCCCCAAATAGAGAACGGTCTGATCTTCACTAAAGCTGAGCCTTGCATGCTGACTTACATGAAAACCTTCCGGCATTGCATTAAAAACAGTATCAATTTGTTGAATACCATTAGTTTGAGTACTCCAATAAGTCAGTTGATAAACTTTTCGTTTGGTAGTATCTTTTGTAACAACCAAAGCCAACTGATCACCTGTTTTATCCGCCTGAAACTGCTCGATTTCACCTTTTAGCGAAAAGAGCCATTTTGAAGTCCATGATTCAAGATCAAAACGGTATAAGGCCAACGAATCGATGGTATCATTTGGTTTTTGGGCATAAAACAGTGCACTCCCCATTTCGGCCAGCGAAGTTTGCTTAACATTTTTAATTGATTGTCTTTTATTCTTTTTCAAATCCCAAATACCCATCCAGACCGGATCATCCTTTTTGGTTTTTTTCTTTTTTGTTTTCAAACTATCAGCCACTTGATCCAGCTCCGGTTCATAACCTGACTCGTGAAGCCAAACCAAAACATTTCCCTGTTTTGCCGGAAACTGAAACGACTTCACCTGCGGTATTTTTTCAAGTTTTCTGTCGGCAAAAAGAAAAACTCCCATACTATCTTTTGGCAACTTATCTTTCTTTACCCCTTTGATCTTTAAACTTTTAATTGAATCATAGGCAGGATAAACTGTAAATGCCAAACCGGCAGAACCTGGGCTTATCATTGCCTTTTTAGCTCTGGGAATCGTATCAACCGTCGTTAGTTTATTCAATTGTTGAATGATCAAAACGCCATCGCCACGATAAGGATTTCGCTCATAAACAGCATTTGCACCATCGTTAGATAACTTCATATTGTTCAGCACAAACCATTTATCGTGAACATTATGCCCTAACTTTTCACAGTTCTGAGCAGTAGAAAATTGAATAAGAACCAGGGTTAAAAACAAGAATCCAAGTATTTGTTTAATCATAGTTTGAAGAATATTAGGTAAGCGCAACCGTTTGAAAATAAAATTGCAGCAACAAATTTAGTAAAAAAGTTAATCAAACTGGCTCAAATAGCTGGTATTATAACCATTTTACCTTAAATTAATAGTTTGAAAAATTGACTGAAACAAGCAGGAAAATGACTATTTTTGTCACAACTAACCTATAAAGCAATCCTTGCAATAACGTAGTCGCCATGAGTTATATATCCTTCGAAAAAAGTCAACTTGTAAACCTCGAATTTGCTTTACAGCATGAGCTGCTTCGCAGCAACCGTGCGGGAGGCTATTCCAGCACTTCCATTGCCGGCTGCAATACCCGAAAATATCACGGGCTGCTCGTGGTTCCCCAGCCCTGGCTGGATCAGGACAACCACGTTTTGCTCTCTGCCCTCGACGAAACTATTATTCAGCACGACGAAGCTTTTAATTTTGGTTTACACATGTATCCCAACGGACATTTTGAGCCCAAAGGCCATAAATACCTCCGTGAATTCACTGCTGAACCTATCCCAAAAATCACCTATCGTGTTGGAGGAGTAGTACTTAGCAAAGAAATGATTTTCGCAGAAGCTGAATCAAGAATTTTGATTCGTTACACCTTGCTTGATGCCCACAGCAAAACGACTTTGAGGCTAAAACCCTTTCTTGCATTCAGAAACGTGCACGAACTAACTCGTGCCAATTACGATGCAAACACCAAATACGAAAGCATTAATAACGGTGCCCGCTGGCAAATGTATCCTGGCTATTCGCCTCTTTGTTTTCAGGTTTGTAAACCCGTTGAATACACTCACGTGCCGGATTGGTACTTTAATGTGGAATACATCAGAGAAAAAGAAAGAGGGTTTCCTTTTCAGGAAGATCTGCTTATCCCGGGCTTCTTTGAGCTACCACTTGAAAAAGGCGAAAGTGTAATTATTTCAGCCGGTTTGGAAGAAAAAGACCCCAAACTATTCAAAAAACAATTCGAGACAGAAACCAAGAAACGCATCCCAAGGGATAGTTTCCAAAACTGTCTGCTGAATGCTGCCGAACAATTTATTGTAAAAAGCACAGACAAAACTACTTTGATGGCCGGTTTTCCCTGGTTTGGAACCTGGGGTCGCGACACATTCATTGCCCTTCCGGGAATCACCCTGACTCGTAATGATGAAAAAAGTTTCAAAGCCGTGCTCAACACCATGATTCAAAGCATGCAAGGGCCGCTTTTCCCGAACTTCAACAGGCGAAACCCCGAAGCATTTGCAGCTGTGGACGCGCCTCTATGGTTTTTCTGGACCCTACAGCAATATCATGAAATTAGTGGAAAAACAAAAAAATTCATCTGGAATACCTATGGCAGTACACTCATCAAAATACTGGACAACTATCGCAATGGCACAGTGTACAACATTCGGATGCTGCAAAATGGTCTGATCCACGCCGGAGAAGATGGCCAGGCACTCACCTGGATGGATGTTGTTTCGAAAGGCAAAGCAGTTACCCCGCGCGACGGGCTTGCCGTTGAAGTGAATGCCCTATGGTATAATGCCGTTCGGATGGCACTTGATTTTGCTGCTGATGCCAAAGATCAGTCCTTTATTGAACAATGGCAAAACCTGCCTTCAATGATCCAAAATGCTTTTGTTGAAGTTTTCTGGGACGCAGAAAATTCGCGCATGGCGGATGTTATAAAGGACAACAAAAAAGACTTCTCCGTTCGGCCAAATATGCTTTTTGCAGTTTCTTTACCTTTTAGTCCGCTGGACGATGAGATTAAAGCCAACATACTTAATACTGTTCGCTCCGAATTACTTACAACAAGAGGCTTGCGAAGTCTTTCGCCAAAAAACCCAAAATACAAAGGCATACTCTGGGGAAATCAGGAAGAAAGGGATCATGCTTATCATCAGGGAACTGTATTTCCGTGGCTGATCGATCATTTCGCAGAAGCCTGGCTCAAACTTCATGGCAAAGGAGCGCTTCCTTTTATTGAAGAACTCTATCACAATTTTGAAGAGGTTATGCATGAAAGCGGCCTGGGATCAGTTTCAGAAGTTTACGATGGCGACCCGCCACACGACGGAAGAGGAGCTATTTCGCAAGCCTGGAATGTTGCAGCATTGCTTCGTTTAAACTACCTTATCCAACAAAACCAATAAAACGACACCCTATGAAAATACTCATGTTTGGTTGGGAATTTCCGCCTCACATCACCGGCGGGCTCGGAACGGCCTGCTTTGGCTTGACAAAAGGACTGGTAAAACATGATACCGACATCATTTTTGTGGTACCAAAAGCTTATGGCGACGAAAGCCAGGAAGCTGTGCGCATTGTTAATGCCAGTGAGGTAACTATTGATCTGGAAATTGATGAAGAACGCGAATACTGGGACAGGGTGCAATACATGGAAGTAGGTTCCAATATCATTCCATATATTGGACCTGAAGAATTTAGCAAGGTGACTGAGCTGGAAAAACGTGCCAGCGAAAACTTTAAAAGCAAGGTTTTTTCTCAGAAATATGAGTTTTCGGGCAAATACGGCCTCAATCTGATGGAAGAAGTTGCACGCTATGCGCTCGTTGGAAGTGCCATCGCAACCAAACAGGATTTTGACGTTATCCATGCACACGACTGGCTTACTTATTCGGCTGGAGTTGCAGCCAAAGAAACCAGTGGAAAACCTTTGGTAGTGCATATGCATGCTACAGAATTTGATCGCTCAGGCGAAAACATCAACACGGATGTGTATGCCATTGAAAAACGCGGTATGGAAGCGGCTGATCGTGTGATTACAGTAAGTAATCTTACCCGTCGTATCGTTATTGAACGCTATGGTATTGATCCTTCCAAAGTAGTTACCGTCCATAATGCTGTTGAACCAAAAGAAAAGAAGCTTTCCGATGCAGAAAAACAGGTAAAAGAAAAAGTGGTGACCTTCCTGGGGAGGATTACCTTTCAAAAAGGACCTGAATATTTTGTGGAAGCAGCAAATAAAATCCTGAAAAGAGATAGCAATGTTCGCTTTGTAATGGCAGGAACCGGCGATCTTTTACATCGCATGGTGATGCGTGTGGCGCAACTCCGTATTGGTCATAAATTTCATTTTACCGGCTTCCTGAAAGGCGATGATGTGGATCAGATGTTTGCCATGACAGATGTTTTTGTGATGCCTTCAATTTCAGAGCCTTTTGGAATTGTGCCGCTCGAAGCTATGCGTTCCAATGTTCCGGTGGTCATTTCAAAGCAATCAGGCGTTTCAGAAATCTTAAAGCATGCCATTAAAGTTGATTTCTGGGATATTGACGGTCTTGCCGATGCCATCTATGGTTTATGCCATTATCAGGCACTTAGTGACGATTTTATCAAATATGGCAAACAAGAAGTTGAAAACCTTAAATGGGAACATGCCGCAGCTAAAGTAAAAGAAGTGTACACCTCAGCCTGGGAGGAATTTAAAAATAGATAAACAGCCAAAAAATATAAGATATGAGTAAGTCAATCTGCCTTTATTTTCAAGTTCATCAGCCATTTCGGCTGCGCACTTATCGTTTCTTTGATATCGGAAAAAGCCATCATTATTTCGATGAATATTTCAACAGACTCATTTTAAGGAGAGTAGCTGAAAAAAGCTATCTTCCAATGAATGAAATCCTGTTAAATACTATAAAGAAACACCCAAAAGATTTTAAGGTAAGTTTTTCGTTTACAGGCCTTGTTTTGGAACAAATGGAGCTCTATACTCCTGAAGTGCTGGAAAGTTTCAGAAAATTAATTGCCACCGGCAATGTTGAAGTGCTTTCAGAAACTTATGCACACTCGCTAAGTGCCTTACGCAATAAGGGTGAATTTGAACATCAGGTGAAAGCCCACGCTCAAAAAGTGGAACAGTTATTTGGCATAAAACCAACAAGTTTCCGAAATACCGAATTGATTTATTCTGATGAAATTGGCGAACGTGTTGCGGCTATGGGCTACAAGGTAATGCTCACCGAAGGTGCAAAACACGTTTTGGGATGGAAAAGCCCTAATTTCCTCTACACAAACGCTATAAATCCAAAGCTCAAAGTACTACTCAGAAATTTCAGGTTGAGCGATGATATTACCTTCAGGTTTTCGCAGCAAAACTGGTCGGAATGGCCAATTACCGCTGAAAAAATGGTTGGATGGCTGAATCAGGTTCCTGAAAAAGAAGAAATTATCAATATTTTCATGGATTACGAAACCTTTGGCGAGCACCAACCTGCTGCTTCGGGCATTTTCGATTTTATGAAAGCGCTCCCTTCAGCAGTACTTAAAAACACACCCTATCGCTTCCGCACACCCGACGAAATTGCCAAAAAACATCAACCGGTATCTGCCATTCATGTGCCCCACCCCATTTCGTGGGCAGATGAAGAACGTGATCTTTCGGCATGGATTGGCAATAATCTGCAGGATGATGCCTTTGAAAAACTCTCTGCCTTATCCGAAAAAGTTGGAGAGGTTGATGATGTGGATTTGAAACGCGACTGGAACTACTTGCAATCGTCTGACCATTTTTACTATATGTGCACCAAATGGCTTTCGGATGGAGATGTGCATAAATATTTTAATCATTATCCCTCACCCTACGAAGCTTACATTAACTATATGAATGTGCTTTCAGACTTTGCTATCAGGCTGGAAGAGCAAGCTCCCGGTGCAGCCGAAATAATGGATGATTTACTAAAAAACACCAGCAAACTGGGAAAGGAACTGGGAAAAATGGCTTCTAAGAAAATCCAGGAAGCCGAAAAATCAGTCAAAGAAAAATACCAGCAAACGAAAGCAAAAAGCAAGCCCGTATTTGAAGACATCAAACATCTTTCTGACGCAAAGGTTAAAAAACTCATCAAGGAATTGGATGCAGAACAATTGGCTGTTGCGCTAAAAGATGCCGGCGAAGAAATACGTGAGAAAGTAATTCCAAACCTCACACAAAAAGCTAAAAAACAAATGGATGATTTACAGCATAAAATGGCTGAAATCAAACAAAAAGATGTGCAGGCTATGCGCAAAAAAGTGGAAGAAAAACTGAGAAATTTTTTCTGATAATTGTCACTTAGTCACACGAATAAACTTAATTAACTAAAACATTAAACACCAGAAAACAAAGTGTTTCTGGACTTATTTTAAATTGTCTGAATATGAAGAAACCATCTTATATTTTCGAAACGAGTTGGGAAGTCTGTAATATGGTCGGCGGCATTTATACTGTGCTCTCGACTAAAGCTAATCAGATGGCCAATCTCTTCGGAGATCATTATATTACCATTGGACCGGATGTGTGGAAAGAAACCAGTGAAAACCCGTATTTTATTGAAGATTTGAACCTCTATGCCGTTTGGCGGGAAAAACTTGCTGCCAAAGGACTTAAGGTGAGAATTGGACGATGGGCAATAAAAAGCCGTCCGATAGCAATTTTGATAGATTTTACACCCTTATTTGTTCAAAAAGATGCTGTTTTTGCTGAGTTATGGGAAAAATTCAAGCTGGATTCTATCCATGGCCCCTGGGACTATATCGAACCTGCTATGTTTGGCTATGCTGCCGGACAGGTGATAGAAAGCTTTTACGACACCTATCTTCATACAACCGAAGGCGTTGTGGCCCAGTTCCATGAGTGGATGACGGGTACAGGTGTTTTATATGTTAAAGGACATTGTCCGCAAATTGCCACAGTTTTCACTACACATGCTACCTACCTTGGCCGGTCGATAGCAGGCAATGGCCTTCCACTTTACAGAGATTTGAAACAGTATAATCCAACGGTAATGGCCAACCGTTTGAATATCGTAGCACAACAATCACTTGAGTACACAGCTGCAAAAGAGGCCGATTCCTTTACAACAGTGAGTGAAACTACTGCTGCTGAATGTGAACAATTCCTGGGACGTAAACCCGATGCAATCACAATCAATGGATTTGATAAAGATTTTATGGCAGATCGGGATGTGCTCAAAGAAAAACGACAACTTGCCCGAAACAAAATACTGAATATAGCGAGCGCGATGGTTGGTGAAAATTTGCCAGAAGACAGTCTTTTCGTTATAAACAGCGGGCGTTATGAGTTCAAAAACAAAGGCATCGATGTTTTTATTGATGCGCTGGCAAAGCTTAACAACAACGAAAAACTCAAAAAAACCATCTTAGCCATAATAGCAGTACCAGCTAATATTAGTGGCCCCTCAAAAGATTTGAAAAAACGACTGTCAGAGCCCGAAATAGCCAAACATCCTACCGACGAGCCAGCTACACATCACCTTTTTGAAAACGGTTCAGATATGGTGATTCGCAAGATGAGGGAAAAAGGCCTCAATAATCAGCCTTCTGATAAGGTGAAATTAATTTTTGTCCCCTCCTACCTAAATGGCAGCGACGGCATTTTCGACATTACCTATTACGATTTTCTAACAGCTTTCGATCTCTCGGTTTTTCCTTCCTATTACGAACCATGGGGCTATACTCCACTCGAAAGTATTGCTTTTGCTATTCCAACTGTTACAACTGATTTGGCAGGCTTTGGCATATGGGCACAGCAAACTGAAGAATCCAAAGGGGCTGTAACTGTAATTCACCGAGATGAAGACAATTATGAAGATGTTGTAAATCAACTGTCAAAAGTAATTGAAGAATTTTCCGGATTGTCGAAACAAAAACTGGAAAAGCTAGGAACCGCCTCGCTTCAAACAGCAGCAAAAGCACTTTGGCCCGACCTGATTCAAAATTATCAGCAAGCCTGGCATCAGGCCATAGAAAAATCTGCCGGTCGGGCAGATCAGTTTGAACTAAAACGCCAAACAGAAACCCTGCGTAATTTTGATTACCGCAAACAGGATCAACCCAACTGGAAAAAAGTCCTTATCCAACCTGTTTATACCAAAGGTCTCCAAAAACTACAGGAGCTTTCGCAAAACTTATGGTGGTCGTGGAATTATGAAGCGAGCTCGCTTTTTGAATCTATCGATCCGGAAGGATGGGAAAAATCAGAACAAAACCCCATTTCAATGATGGAGGGCCTTTCGAAAAAACAAATGGAAGCCCTCGAAAACGATACTATTTTTATTCAAAAGCTAGATAAAGTATACGACGATTTCAAAAGTTATATGAAACAAGCACCTCGTTATGAGGATCTTATTGCTTATTTCAGCATGGAGTATGGCTTACAAAAAAGTTTGAAAATTTACTCTGGCGGTCTGGGCATCCTGGCTGGTGATTACCTTAAAGAGGCCAGTGACTCAGGCGCTAACCTCCTGGCTGTTGGATTACTCTATCGCTATGGATACTTTACGCAAAATATTTCCCTTTTTGGAGATCAGCTGGCACAATATATTCCACAGAAATTCACTCACTTACCACTTGAACCCGTTCGAGATGAGAAAGGTGATTGGGTCACAATCAGCATTGCCTTCCCCGGAAGGAATGTGGTAGCCAAAGCATGGAAAGTTAGCGTGGGGCGCATTCCTCTTTATCTGCTTGATACTGATATCGAAGAAAACCAGCCTGAGGATCGCGGCATCACGCATCAGCTTTATGGTGGTGATAACGAAATGCGCTTCAAGCAAGAAATGGTTCTTGGTGTTGGAGGTATCAGATTGTTGTGGAAACTTCACCTAAAACCCTTGATCTATCACAGTAATGAAGGTCATTCAGCATTTATTGGTCTCGAAAGACTGAGAACACATATCGAACGTCACAACCTGAGTTTTAATGTTGCCCGCGAGCTTGTTCGTTCTTCCAGTTTGTTCACCACACACACGCCTGTTCCGGCCGGCCACGATTCCTTTGAAGAACATTTGCTGCGAACCTATATGCCACATTATGCCAACAGATTAAATATCAGCTGGAACGAGTTCATGAATTTGGGTAAATTCCGTCCGGATGATCCAACTGAGAAATTCTCAATGAGTGTGCTCGCTGCCAATCTGAGCCAGGAAATGAATGGTGTAAGCCAAATTCACGGACGAGTTTCCAGAGATATGTTCCAACCTCTTTATCCGGGATATTTTGCCAATGAGCTGCATATTGGTCATGTAACAAATGGCGTGCATTATCCCACCTGGACCGATTCGGCCTGGCAGCAACTTTATCAGAAAACCTTTGGCGAGGGCTTCGTTAGCGATCAATCAAATGCCAGTCTTTGGAGTAAAATTAAAGATGTTTCTGACGAAACAATCTGGGAAATAAGGACACAGCTAAAAGAAGAGCTGATTCACTTCGTGAAATATCGTGTAAAACAGGATATGACAGAGCGGCAGGAAAGCCCGAAACTGATCCTGAAAACACTTGAAAGCCTCAATAAAGATGCACTGATTATCGGATTTGCCCGTAGGTTTGCAACCTATAAGCGAGCTCACCTTTTGTTTGCCAATCTTGAACGACTAAGTCAAATCGTTAATGACAGCGAAAAACCTGTTCTCTTCTTGTTTGCCGGCAAAGCCCATCCAAATGACAAAGCCGGACAGGATTTGATTAAGAGAATCATGGAATTGCATCATGCCCGAGTTTTATTGGTAAGGTTTTGTTTATTGAGAACTACGAGATGGAGCTTGGTAAAAGCTTACCAATTGTGTGGATGTATGGCTTAATACGCCTACACGTCCGCTTGAGGCTTCTGGTACCAGCGGAGAAAAAGCTGTGATGAACGGTGTTTCTTAACTTTTCGGTGCTTGATTGGTTGGTGGGCTGAAGGTTACCGTCCGAATGCCGGCTGGGCCATTCAGGAAGGTCGCACCTATCAAAAACCAGCAATATCAGGATGAACGATGCAGAACAATCTACAGTCTGCTCGAAAATGATATTACAAGCGCTTACTTCAACCGCAGCGAAAATGGAATTCCAAATAAATGGATTCAGTTTATCAAGAATAATATAGCAGAAATTGCTCCGCATTTCACAATGAAACGCATGCTTGATGATTATTACGAGCGTTTCTACAATAAACTAACCGAAAGAGCAAAACATCTGCGTGCTAACCGCTATGAAGCGGCTTTTGAAATTGATACCTGGAAAACGAAAATAAGACAACACTGGGATCAGCTGGATGTAAAATCCATCAAAGTTCCTGATCCAACCATTCGACCGCTTAATTTCGGAGAGAACTTTATTGCTGAAATAACGCTGGATACACCGGGATTGCAGGCAGGCGATGTTTCTATTGAACTACTTTTTGGCCGCAAACTTTTCGATAAGATTGCCGAGATAGTTTTTGTAGAGCCAATGGATCTGATCGAATCAGGTGATGGCTGGGCTACCTACAAAATCAATGTGCCCATATACAGAGCCGGAGTTTACGATTATACCTTCAGGATTTATCCTACAAACAGACTGTTGCCTCACAGGCAGGACTTGCCTTTGGTGAAGTGGATTGGTTAAAAAAAAGCCCCCGATTTAATGAAATACGGGGGCTTTTTTTATTGTTTCTCAGGAATCCGCTTGAGTATTTCCAGCGTTAAATCCCAGAATTTTACAACCGTTTCAATCTGAATACGTTCATCAGGAGAGTGCGCTCCCTTTATGGTAGGGCCATAAGAAATCATATCCATTCCGGGATATTTATCACCTATCAAACCACACTCCAGTCCTGCATGGATAGCCTTCACATCTGGCTCTTGAGTAAATAAATCCTGATAAGCTTTTACCGTAATAGCGCGAATCTCTGAGTTTGGATCAGGTGCCCAGCCAGGATATCCATTGCTATGTTTTACCTCTGCTCCTGCCAAATCAAAACAGGCAGCAACCATTTGAGCAATATCTTCCTTAGCTGATTCCACAGAACTTCGCTGACTGGTAGTAATCAAAGTCTTGCCGTTTTCCATCCTCACAGCAGCCAAATTAGTTGAGGTTTCAACAAAGTTTGGAATGCGTTGCGACCAGGCAATAACGCCATGCGGGCAGGCATAAAGACTGTTCAGCATTTTGTTCTGATCTTCAGCTTTCAATACCTTTCTGGAATCTGTATGCGCAGCATCAATCGTAACCTGAAGTTTTGGCTCTGTAACAGCATACTCATAAGCCATTTCGTCAGCACTTTTAGCAACAAATTCCTGAAGTGCTTCTTCGACTTGTTTTTCCACAGCAACTACGGCGTAAGCCTCCCGGGCAATAGCATTGCGCAGGTTTCCACCTTCGAAATAGGCCAGACGCGCTCCAAAATCTTTGGCGGCTTTCCACACAATCCGGGTTAAAAGTTTGTTGGCATTTCCCAAACCTTTATGGATATCATCACCTGAATGACCTCCTTTAAGTCCTTTAATATCAATGCGATAAAAAGCAGCATCTTTTTCAGCTTCTTCTGTTGCATAAGGAAGTGTGATCACGGTATCTTTTCCTCCTGCACAACCAATAAACAATTCACCTTCATCTTCTGAATCAAGGTTGAGCAATATTTTACCATCCAAAAAACCAGGCTCTAAGCCAAAGGCACCGGTAAGTCCGGTTTCCTCATCTACAGTAAACAAGCATTCAATCGCACCGCGCTCAACAGATTTGTCTGCAAGCAAGGCAAGCTGGGCTGCTACACCAATGCCGTCATCAGCTCCAAGTGTGGTTCCTTTTGCTTTTACCCATCCGTCTTCAATAAATACTTCAATGGGATCTTTTTCGAAATCATGTATGGTATCGCTGTTTTTTTCGCAAACCATATCCACATGACTTTGCAAAACAACAGTCATACGGTTCTCGAAGCCGGGGCTTGCCGGAGCTTTGATCAATACATTACCTACTTTATCCTGTTGATAATCTAATTGATGCTTTTTGGCAAAATCAATCAGATATGCCAGAATTTTTTCTTCCTTCTTACTTGGCCTGGGAATTTGCAATATTTCAGCAAAATACTTCCAGATTACCTGAGGCTCTAAAGTATTGAGTACTTCATTCATGCTTCTAATTTTTGATGAAGCACAAAAATAAGGGTTTTAGGAGGATGACAAAAGGTATTTACTGATAATACTCAAAAATTCACTTCTGCGAATCGGTTTTGCTATATAATCATTGCAACCGGCTGCCAAACACTGGATTCGATCGGTGTGAAGCGCATAGGCCGTTTGGGCAACGATAGGAACATCAGGCGAAACTTCACGGATCATTTTAGTAACCAACAAACCGCTAATATCCGGCAAGCGGATATCCATCAAAATCAGATCAAAGTTGGGATTTTCCTGAAAAGCTTTAAAAGCACTTTCACCATCAATTTTATGTACTAGAGACACACCAGTTGGCGCCAAAAAAGCCTCCAGCAATTGAATATTTGATGGGATATCCTCTACAATCAATATCTTCTTTCCAATAAAAGCATCTTTAAAGATGTTAATTTTTTCAGCTCCGGGAACAACTTCAGAAGCAATTGGCTTGCCAGTGCTATTAGAGCCTGCATAAACAAAAGCAGCAAAATTCATTGGATGCGGATTTTGGTTAATCGCACTGCAAAGCTAACTAAGTAATTGGTCTTATGCAATCTTTTTTAAACTCCTTATAGTATCCGTTGGATTTTCTGACTTAAAAACAGCATTACCGGCAACCAAAACATCTGCTCCCGCCTGATAAAGCTGATTTGCGTTGGAAATATTTACGCCACCATCCACTTCAATCAATACTTCAAGACCCCTTTTATCAATCATCGATCTCAATTCAATAATTTTATTATACGTTTCGGGGATAAATGTTTGTCCGCCAAAACCCGGATTTACTGACATAATCAGCACTAAATCGGTATAGGCCAAAATATCAGTAAGTAAGTGAACAGGTGTATGTGGATTTAATACAACTCCGGCTTTCATACCTGCATCACGAATTTGTTGCAAAACACGATGCAGGTGTGTACAAGCCTCATATTGAACGGAAAGGATATCAGCGCCCGCTTTCCTGAAAGCATCAACATAACGATCAGGTTCCACAATCA
This sequence comes from Bacteroidales bacterium, assembly GCA_018399335.1. GTDB lineage: Bacteria > Bacteroidota > Bacteroidia > Bacteroidales > F082 > UBA5536. The sequence continues at coordinate 17,645 of JAGYNM010000001.1, forward strand.
TCAAATGCACATCAAGGGGCTTTTGGGCTTTGCGCTTTATAGCTTCAACAACAGGCAATCCAAACGAAATATTTGGAACGAAAACACCATCCATTATGTCAAGATGAAACCAATCGGCCTCACTGGCATTGATCATTTCAATCTCTTTTTCCAGATTTAAAAAATCAGCTGATAAAAGCGAAGGAGCGAGTAAACGGTTCATAATTTTGATTTACGGATTGACAATAAAACGCTGCGGCAATGCAAAAATAAAAAAAGCACCCTTAGGTGCTTTAAGAACTTATCCAAGATAACTTTTTAAAATCTTGCTTCGGCTTGTATGCTTTAGCCTTCGGATAGCTTTCTCTTTGATTTGACGCACACGTTCGCGCGTTAGATCAAATTTTTCACCAATCTCTTCGAGCGTCATAGGATGGCTGCCGTTGAGGCCAAAATACAACCTGATCACGTCAGCTTCGCGCTGAGTAAGCGTTGAGATAGCACGATCAATCTCTTTACGAAGTGATTCGTACAACAATTCTGTTTCAGGTGTTGGTGCCTCATCGCTTTTGAGCACATCATACATATTATTCTCTTCATCCTGAATAAGCGGTGCATCCATCGAAACATGCCTTCCGGCATTTTTCATAGATTCTTTTACTTCATTTTCAGTAATTTCGAGAATATCCGCAATTTCTTCGGCATTAGGTTCACGTTCATATTCCTGCTCCAAACGGGCATAGGCCTTGTTGATCTTGTTGATCGACCCAATTTTGTTGAGTGGAAGCCTTACAATACGCGATTGCTCAGCCAAAGCCTGAAGAATAGACTGCCGAATCCACCATACTGCGTAGGAGATAAATTTAAACCCTCTGGTTTCATCAAAACGTTGTGCTGCCTTTATCAATCCGAGATTGCCTTCATTAATCAAATCAGGAAGACTAAGTCCCTGATTTTGATATTGTTTTGATACTGATACTACAAAACGAAGATTGGCTTTGGTAAGTTTCTCAAGCGCAACGCGATCTCCTTGTTTGATGCGCTGAGCCAGGGCTACTTCCTCCTCTGCAGTAATGAGTTCAACCTTTCCAATCTCCTGAAGATACTTGTCAAGTGAAGCAGTTTCCCGGTTCGTAACCTGTTTAGTAATCTTTAGTTGCCTCATGCTTTATGCTTTATTTGGCTTTGTACGCAAATTATCATTAATTGTTTCGTTTATCATCGCCTTCAGGACGTGGGAGGAGTACTTTTCGGGAAAGTTTCATCTTATTGGTCTTAGGATCAATACCAATCAGTTTCACTTTAATTTTATCCCCAACTTTGAGTACACTTTCTACTGTGTCGAGTCTGCGCCACTCAATCTCTGAGATGTGCAACAAACCATCTTTTCCGGGTAATACCTCAACAAAAGCACCAAATGGAGTGATGGTTTTAACAGTACCCAGGTAAATCTCACCTACCTCAGGAATAGCAACAATTGCGCGAATACGTGCTTTTACGGCTTCAATAGAATCTTTATCTGCCGAAACAATATCAATTATTCCGTACTCGCCTTTTTCTTCGATTACGATAGTGGTATTGGTTTCACGCTGCATCTCCTGAATTATTTTTCCACCAGGTCCGATGATAGCACCAATAAACTCTTTATCCACTACCATTTTTTCGATACGTGGAACATGCTCTTTGTAATCTTCACGAGGCTCGGTAATGGTTTTAGCCATTTCACCCAAGATGTGAAGGCGGCCTCTACGTGCCTGCTCAAGTGCTTCTTCCAGCACTTCATGCGACAGTCCATCCACTTTGATGTCCATCTGACAGGCTGTGATTCCGTCAGCAGTTCCGGTTACTTTAAAGTCCATATCTCCCAAGTGATCTTCATCACCAAGAATGTCTGACAATACCGCATACTTTTTATTACCCGGCTCAGTAATCAAACCCATTGCAATTCCTGCAACTGGCTTTTTGATTTTTACACCGGCATCCATAAGCGCCAAAGTACCTCCACACACGCTGGCCATCGAAGACGAACCGTTTGATTCCAGAATATCGGAAACAACGCGAATGGTGTAGGGATTTTCATCAACACCAGGAATCATTGGTTTGAGTGCTCTTTCTGCCAAATTACCATGACCCACTTCGCGACGGCTTACGCCCCGGAATGGCTTTACTTCGCCAGTTGAAAAACTTGGGAAGTTGTAATGAAGCATAAAATTGGATTTACCTTCCAAAACGGCACCATCTATGGTCTGCTCGTCCATTTTTGTTCCAAGCGTAATGGTAACAAGGGCCTGTGTTTCTCCGCGGGTAAAAATTGCCGAACCGTGAGCAGAGGGCAAATAGTCAACCTCGGACCAGATTGGACGAATTTCATCCAGTGCTCTTCCGTCGAGGCGCGTACGTTCGTTCAAAATAACATCTCTTACAGCTTTTTTCTCCACATCGTGAAAATAGCGTTTGGCCAGCATCAACTTTTCTTCCTGTTCTTCCTCGGAGAAACGTGACATAAACTCTTCCAAAACAGCTGCAAAAGCATCAGATCTTTCATGCTTGTTAGGATTGCCTTGTAAAGCTATTTGATAGCAGGGCTTATAAGCAAATTCCTGAATGGCTTCACGCAATTCATCGTCATTAGTTTCATGCGAATATTCACGTTTTTGTTGCGCCAACTCAACTTTAGCAGCCAGTTCGATCTGAGCTTCACACTGCAACTTAATGGCTTCGTGAGCTATTTTAAGCGCTTGAAGCATAACAGCTTCCGACACCTCTTTCGATTCGCCCTCAACCATCATGATATTATCTTTGCTTGCGGCAACCATCAAATCCAAATCAGCCTCTTCCAAAGCACTAAACGGAGGATTAACCACAAACTCGCCCTTAATGCGGGCAACACGCACTTCCGAAATAGGTCCGTTGAAAGGAATATCTGAAACTGATAAAGCCGCAGAAGCAGCTAAAGCAGCGAATGCATCAGGAGCAACATCATTTTCGCCGGAAATCAAGTTTATCAAAACTTGTGTTTCAGCGTGATAATCCTCAGGAAATAAAGGACGAAGGGCTCTGTCGACCAAACGACAAATCAGCACTTCGTAATCAGAGGGTCTGCCTTCGCGTTTGAAAAAACCTCCCGGAAATTTTCCAGTTGCAGCATACTTCTCTTTATAATCAACTGAAAGGGGTAAAAAATCAACATTTTCTCTTGCCTCTTTAGCAGAGACAACTGTAGCCAATAACATTGTTTTTCCTGTTTTTACTACTACAGCACCGTGTGCCTGTTTGGCAAGCTTTCCGGTTTCGATCGTAATGACCGTTCCATCAGCCATTTCAATCGTTTGTGTAATTCCTTTTGGACTCATATATTTTCTTTAAATGTAATCATTTGTGCGTAGCCTGTTTAAATACAAAAAAAGGCAATCAAGTAAATTGCCTTTTTTCGGACCTTCATCAGGATCAGGATTATTTTCTGATACCCAGCTTTTTGATTATTTCCCGGTATCTTTCAATATCTTTTTTCTTTAAATAATCGAGAAGTTTCCTTCTTTTACCTACCATACGAACCAGTGAACGCATAGTTGATAGGTCTTTTTTGTTCTCCTTCAGGTGCTCGGTAAGATGCTTGATACGGAAGGTAAACAAAGCAATCTGACCTTCTGCTGAACCAGTATCAGCAGCCTTGCTACCGTACTCGTTAAAAATTTCTGTCTTCTTTTCAGCTGTTAAATACATAGCTACTTCTTTTCGATTTTTTGGGCTGCAAAAATAAAACTATTTTTATAACTAAACAACTTCATTCGCAGAATCTTTTTTTTCCTGCTCATCTTGGGTTGTTTCAGAAACTATTTCATCGCTTGATTCTGACTCCTTTTCGCTTGAATTATCTGCTGGTTTAGCAGCTTTCTTTTCGGCTCTCTTTTGTTGATAATACTGAATTTTTTCTCTGATCCAAATATTAAAATTCAACGAATTTGAATAAAAATTGCGTAATCCTTCCGACTTTTCGATCAAAGGAATTAAAACTGAAGTGAAAAGAATACTGAAAAGAATTACTGAAAACACGATGTCTTTTATCAACTCTCCTCCCGTAATGCCCTGCTGCATGGGAATAGTAGCCAAAACAGCAGCAGCCAAACCTTTGGGAACGATAGACGACATAAACATCAAATCTTGATTGGGGTTATTGACATCCGAAATTGGCATAGAAGCTCTAACAACCGGAATGCGAAGGAGATACAATATAAGTGTAATCACAAAACCAATTAATATGGGCACCCATTCCGTCAATTGCATAGAAACACCTATATATACAAAGAAAAATGTTTTAAGCAGGAAAACGGCTTCACCAAAAAGAATGCGCTCAGTTTCGTTGAGGGAGTCAGGTTCTTTGGTGAAATATTTACTCAAGGCTGTTCCTTTGATCAAATCGGTATTTGCCAATCCAATTCCAAAAGCCAGCGCGCTAATGGCCCCGCTGTATCCCAGCAGCTCACTCAATCCGTAAATGATAAAAACAAAAGCAGGAGTGGTAAAAATTGAGTTTTTAATATTCCGGACTTTATGCAGCACAACCGACCAAAAGAATGCGCCTATTAAACCCATTATTGAAGCCAGAATAAAGCTGGCTAATATCTGGCCAATCGTTGTTCCAACCTGAATCTGACCAAGCTGAGCAGCCTCAATAAACGCAAGAGCAAATACGATACAAAGCACATCACTAAAGGCAGATTCCAGGATGAGAATGGTTCTGCTGTTGTTGGAAATATTCAATTGCCTCACAAGGAATCACAACCGCTGATGAAGTCCTCCGATTATTGCCCTAAACATAAAAGCAGCAAGAGGTTCCATCTCCAGAAAGAACCAGGCCAGCAAGCCAAATTAACACACGTTGTGCAAAATTAAGAAACGTTAGTAAGGATGTGCCTTTGAGAGAATGACGCAAAGTATCATACTTGAGCTCCGTACCTCTGAACAATATGGTTACCAGTGTTATCGTAGTAAAACCGTCCAACCAATCCCAGATGTCCAGGTGTTACACTCCAGAAAACAATTCAAGCCAGACCTATTAATATAAGCAACAAAACATCCGAACACGCTTACGGCTGAAAACCTGGCAAAACATGTGCCAGGAACACAAGCAACCAACCCCTACAACTGTGACTGCAATGTTTATTAACTATCTGTTGTATTGTACTTAAAAGGAGATATTGTTATAAAAACCTCTTTAAGACGGCAAATATAATGAAAATAAATCAGCAATTTATTTCACTGACGGGGATTATCCATTTCCGACAAACAAGTCGCGAACCTTCTGACACAATTGCTCACTGGCATCAACGCAATAACCACGCTGACCACATACTTTAACTCCTTCAGAATCAATAAGTATAGAATAAGGCACTTCGGTAATTGCCAAATGACGCATTAAAGCTCCATTTTCATCTGTAAAACATTTCACTTCAGGCGCATTAGCACTTAAATAATTTTGTTCGAGCTGAGCCATTGATGTTGAAGTTTCAACAACTGCAATAAGTTGAAAATCCATGTCGTGAAGCGATTCCATTGCCGTTTCGTAAAGCTCGTTGATTAAAGTGCACGATTTTCCATCATCCAATCTCCAAAAAACGAACAAACTTGCTTTGTTTTCTTTCAATAAGTCTGAAACCAAAATTTTTCCTCCTTTTGCATCTCTCAGGGAAATCTCTGAGAAATCAGTTTTTTGCTGTTGCGCATAAAGCAATGACACTGAAAAAACAGCTAACAATGTAATAATGAAGCGTTTCATTTTAATTCAATATTTGGAGGGAAGCTGAACTTAATTCCGGTTGATCTGCACAAATATACAACAGACATTTTTCAAAATCAACTCTTGTATTAGAAAAGTAATTGACTTATTTTTAGAAGCTTAAAAACTATCTCTATCTCCTGAACAAAAAGCATTAAAACTTGTTTAAGTTTTTATATCCAAAATTAAACAAAACCATCATGAAAAAAGTTATTGTCATTGGAGCCGGGTTCTCAGGACTTTCTGCTGCTGCCCTCTTAGCCAGAGACGGGTTTGAAGTAGAAGTTATTGAAAAACATGACATGGCGGGAGGCAGGGCAAGAAAATTCAGTGAAGCAGGTTTCACTTTCGATATGGGTCCAAGCTGGTATTGGATGCCAGATGTTTTCGAACGCTTTTTTGAGCTTTTCGGCAAAAAAGTATCCGATTATTACAAGCTTATCAGACTAGATCCTTCCTACACCATCTATTTTGGCCCCGGCGATAAAGTTGATCTGCCAGCAGATCCGCAAGCCTTGTATCAGCTTTTTGAAAGCATTGAAGTCGGAAGTGGCAATAAACTCAAAAAATTCCTTGATGAAGCTGCCTTTAAATATGAAATCGGCATCAATAATTTGGTTTACAAACCATCCAAAAGTATTTTGGAGTTTGCCGACTGGGAAATCATCCGTTCAGCAATGCGCATGCATGTGCTAACATCGTTTCACAGCTATATTCGTAAATACTTTAAGCATCCCAAGCTACTCAGGATCCTTGAATTTCCGATTTTGTTTCTGGGAGCTACAGCCGAAAAAACACCTGCACTTTACAGCCTGATGAATTACGGCGATATGATGCTGGGAACATGGTATCCCGAAGGTGGGATGTATAAAATTATTGAAGGATTTCAGCGATTAGCAGAAGAGCAAGGTGTTCGTTTCCGGTTTAATGAAGAAGTGAAAAACTTTGATATTTCCGGCAAAAACATCAAAACCGTTGAAACAGATAAAGGAACTTATCAAGCTGATTATGTGATAGCAAGTGCTGATTATCATCATATTGAGCAAAAAATACTTCCTGAAAAATATCGCAACTATTCCTCATCCTATTGGGAATCGCGCACCATGTCGCCATCTTCATTGATTTACTACCTGGGCATAGATAAAAAGCTGGACGGCATGCAACACCATACACTGATCTTCAACAAAGATTTTGAAAAGCATGCACAACAAATTTACGAACAACCCCAATGGCCCGAAAATCCTTCTGTTTACCTAAGCTGTACTTCACAAACCGATCCCACAACTGCTCCGGCCGGGAAAGAAAATCTATTCATCCTTATTCCGGTTGCACCCGGGCTTCAGGACACTGATGAAGTGCGTAATCACTATTTTGATTTTTCAGTAAAGCGCATTGAAGAAACACTTGGCATCCAGTTTAAAGAAGACATTATTTACAAAAGAATGTATTCAAACAGAGATTTTGCCAAAGATTACTACGCCTATAAAGGCAATGCCTATGGTTTGGCTAATACATTGAAGCAGACAGCTATTCTAAAGCCATCCATGTTCAACAAAAAGCTAAAAAACTTGTTATACACAGGGCAACTAACAATTCCCGGTCCCGGTGTGCCTCCGGCTATTATTTCCGGACAGGTAGCTGCCGGACAGATTCTTGAAAAAGTACAAAAAACTAACCGTTAACCTCTTTGAACTATGAAAGCACTTTATGATCATGTTTCCCGCAAAGCCAGCAAAATAACTACGCGTGCTTACAGTACTTCATTCTCATTGGGGATCAGACTTTTCAACCAAAAGTACCACGATCCTATTTATGCCATTTACGGTTTTGTTCGTCTGGCAGATGAAATCGTTGACACTTTTCACGAACACGACAAAAAAACCCTGCTTCAGGAATTTCGTCGTGATACCGTGCTGGCAATCGAACGCGGCATAAGTCTCAATCCTATCTTGCAAAGTTTTCAGGAAACTGTGAACGAATACAATATAGAATGGCCATTGATCGACCGCTTCCTGAAAAGCATGGAAATGGATTTGGATGATTTGGAATACGATCAGCAACTTTTTGAAGAATACATACTTGGTTCGGCCGAAGTGGTTGGCTTGATGTGTTTAAGAGTCTTTACGGAGGGAGACGAAGCCATGTATCAGAACCTCAAGACACCTGCTATGCGTTTAGGTTCAGCGTTTCAAAAAATAAACTTCTTACGCGATATGCATGCAGATCACCTTCACCTGGGACGTACCTATTTCCCAAATCTTGACATGAATAACTTCAATCAGGAAGTGAAGGAGAGCATTGAAATAGATATCGAAAAAGACTTTCATGATGGTCTTGAAGGCATCCGAAAACTCCCCATTGGCGCTCGTTATGGCGTTTATGTGGCATATGTTTATTACCATAATCTTTTCAAAAAGATCAGACGAATCCAATCAGAAAAATTATTGAAGGAACGCATTCGGGTTCCCAATCCTGCAAAATATGGCATGTTGGTTAGTTCATACCTGCGTTACAGGCTAAATTTGATGTAGCATGACAGTTTTTCTGGCATTAATTTTATTAGTTTTACCAACGCAAGAAACTGAAGCGCTGTCCAAAGCCAGAAAGCTCTTTTTTGAGTTTGATCAGCCAGGATGTGTTTCGGAGAAGCTTTTTGAAATGTTGCAGCAAACAGCTGAAAAATCTGATGTTTTAATAGCTTATCAGGGAGCCGCTGAAGCCAGTTCGGCAGATTGTGCCACCTTTCCTTTTGCTAAATTGAAGCGCTTTAATCAGGGAAAAAGCAAACTGGAACAAGCTGTAAAAAATGATCCGATGAACGCTGAAATCAGATTTTTAAGGTTTAGCATTCAATCAAAAGCCCCAGGTTTTTTAAATTATACTGATGCTGTAAATCAAGATTTTGATCTTATCATCAGTTCATTATCAAACAACGATGATCAATGGCAGGATAAAGCTTTCAAAAATAACGTAATCAGATTTTTATTGGCTTATTCCGGAGCGACTGACCAACAGGCTGATTTGCTGCGTAAAATGTTGAACGACAAATAAAACTATTTATGGAGGAAAAAGTTGTTTTGGTAAACACCAAAGACGAACCACAGGGTGTGATGGGAAAAATGCAAGCTCATGAGCAAGGAGTGCTTCACAGGGCCTTTTCTATTTTTATTTTTAACAGCAAAAACGAACTTCTTTTGCAGCAAAGAGCACTTTCGAAATACCATACGCCCGGCTTATGGACCAACACCTGCTGTTCGCATCCCCGCGAAAACGAAGGTCTCGAAGCAGCTACAAGCCGCAGGCTGCAAGAAGAAATGGGAATGCAATGCGATATACATGAAGCTTTTTCATTTATCTATAAAGCTGAAGTGGGACAGGGCCTGATTGAACACGAATTTGATCATGTTTTTATTGGTCATTCTGATGATCTCCCGGTAATAAACCGCGAAGAAGTTGCATCATGGGAATACGCGTCAATGGACGATCTTAGAATTGCTATTACCAAAAATCCTGAAAAATATACGGTATGGTTTCGCATCGCATTTGATGAAGTGGATGCTTATTTAAAAAACCTAAAAACAAATTAAAATGAATTGGATTATCGCTTCAGCGCTCATACTTGGAGCCTTTCTCTTTATGGAATTTATGGCCTGGTTTACACATAAATATGTGATGCATGGTTTCTTATGGATACTCCACAAAGATCACCACATTCGCGATGGCCGCAAGCTTGAATGGAACGACCTTTTTGCTGTGATTTTTGCTATTCCAAGTTTCCTGTTTATCTTTTATGGTGCTCAGCATGGCTTCGACTGGAAGTTCTATATCGGATTGGGAATTGCGCTTTATGGTCTTGCCTATTTTATGTTTCATGATGTTTTTGTTCATGGTCGGCTTCCTCTGCTTCAAAAGTTAAGCAATCGCTACCTGCGGGCTACTATCACAGCGCATCTGGATCATCATAAACCACATGCTCATTACAACTATGGCTTTTTGGTTGCACCCCTGAAATATTATCAGGAAGAATGGCGTAAATCAAAAAAATAATCACTTTCTGCACTCCGATGATTTTTGGCATTACCTTTGCTTAAAATTTACGTTTCTCAACGCGTACATTTTTAGTTAATAGCCAAAACTATGAAATACCTATTAATCGTCTTTTCTTTGTTTTTGACCTTACTTTCTCAAAGTATTTTAGCTCAAGATCAGATTATTAAACAATCTGATGAGGTTATCCTTTGTAAAATAAAAGAAATCGGTTTAGATGAGGTCAAGTACATCCTGCCAGATTATCCTGACGATGTTCAATTTGCCATTGACAAGGATGAAATTGAGAAAATCGTTTTCGAAAACGGTAAAACACTCAGTTTTCTTCAAAAGATGAACGACCCCGAAACATACAAAGACAATAAAAAGAACGCCATCAAGCTGGATTTCTTGTCACCTTTGTCAGGTAATACTACTTTTACTTATGAGCGCAGCCTGAAGCCCGGAAGAAGTATAGAAGGAGACGTTGGCATCATTGGTTTAGGAATCGACCCCGGCGATGAAAATCCAGGAGGTGTATTCTTTCGGTTTGGCTATAAATTTCTTAAAAGCCCTGATTTTTACCTGCGCGGAATGCGCTATGCCCACCTGCTCAAAGGCAGCTACCTGAAGCCAACAATCACACTTGGTTTTTTTAGCAGAGACAATTATCGCTACTACTATGATTATCCCACACCCGAACCGGGATACCCTTTCTATGAAGATTTCATTGAACAGAATGAAAGAATCAATGCTGTTACCGGAAGTATTCAACTGATGCTCGGCAAACAATGGATAATGGATAACAGTTTTTTGGTTGATCTTTACTGGGGAATCGGTTATGGCTTTTCGACCAACTATGATGTTTCAAATTACTTTTACAGCCACACACTCATGGGCGAAGAATTTCCACTTAGCTTAAGTGTTGGAATTAAAATGGGATTTTTGTGGTAAAAAAAATCCTGATCCTGCAAATAGCGCAGAATCAGGAAATAGATAAACTGACGAAGATTTTAGAACTTCAAAGTTAAACCGGCGTTTAAGAGTGCAATTCCGTAGCCAAGCTCGGCATACACACCAAAAGTATCTCCAAAATGATACCTTGCACCCGCAAATCCGGCATAAGCCACACCACCTGCTGATGGCGATGCAGGAGCCGCCCCGGACCCTTCATATTTCACGCTGGCCACATTATAACCCAGCATAACGCCCGCATAAGTATCAAGTTGATCAACCAAATCGAAATGATAAGCACCTCGAGCTCCGACAATCAAATAGGTGTATTTCCAGGAATAGTTAACACCGAAACCTGAAAAATCCTCTTTAGAAGCCGAATAACCCAGGTAAGCACCAAGGCTAAGGTTATCAGTAATTCCGAAGTCAAGTGCCAGCGACACCGGCGGCAAATCAACTGTTCCCGTAGCAAAAGATGCGCCGAGGCCGATACCGATATTGGCATCAACCTGACCTTTTTCAAACTGTGCATGAGCACTGTAAGTAAGCCCAATCAGGGCAAATGCTAAAACAAATAAAACTTTTCTCATAATAAACATGGTTGTTAATTCTATGCCTACTCTTTATGCTTTTCGGCTTCCGCAAACCAAAACAGACATTATCCCATTTTTGGCCGAAACCTACAACTAAGCTGATCGTTTAGCGGTTTTATGTTAAAAAAAGTACCTCACTTCCATCCAGCTTTGATATTGAAGGCTTTGATGAAACAAAACTAGCTTCTGGAACACGGGAAAATTCTAAGGTAAAAAACGTATTCTGATCGGGTGATCAACCGGAAAAGAGGTTATTGCAACTGAAAAAGCTGTTCGCGGCGCATATCGAGATAAAAAACCTTATCAAATACTTTGGAAGAAAATTGTGTCCAATCAATAGTTTCCGGATGAAAAAGTGGTGATTCGGAGAGATTTGAGCCGCTAACAATCAAAAGCCACAAAGCTGTATAACGCATACGCTGATAACCTGATGACTTTTCTTCTTTCTTCTCGATTAAAGCATTTAAGATATCAGCATCAATCAGGGAAGTATCTGTGTTGTTCCAATTCTGGGAATCCAACACATAACGAACAACTTCGAGTCCGATGGTTTTGTGTCTGTTGATAATGATTTGAAAATCCGGTGATTCGTGTGTTTTTATGCGTGCCCTTGGGAAATCAGCATAACATGATCTGAACACTTCGATCATCTCTTTTTCAAGTGCTTTGTGATCAGGGTTAAACGATTTATTACGAGCCATCAGCTAAAAAATTAAGCAGCAAGATACAGAATTCCTGACTATTATATAGTGATTAACTTAGTTTTGGTCAAAAAAAATGCCGGCAATTAAAATCACCGGCATCAATTTTTTGGAGTAATCAGGAAACTATTTTACCATCCCCAATTCGTTCATCATAAAAGCGTATTCTAAAGCTGTTTCTTTCAAGCGCTCAAAACGGCCTGAAGCTCCGCCATGGCCAAAGTCCATATTGGTTTTTAGCAACAAAAGATTATCATCCGTTTTATGCGTTCTAAGCTTAGCAACCCATTTTGCAGGTTCCCAGTACTGTACCTGACTATCGTGCAAGCCAGTAGTAACCAGCATTGCCGGATAGGCTGTTTTTTCAACATTGTCATAAGGTGAATAAGACAACATATAATCGAAATATTCCTTTTCGTTTGGATTGCCCCATTCGTCATATTCGCCTGTAGTAAGCGGAATGCTTTCGTCAAGCATAGTCGTTACCACATCCACAAAAGGAACGGCAGCAATAACACCTTTCCACAGTTCGGGACGCATATTTACAACAGCCCCAACAAGCAGTCCACCGGCGCTTCCACCCATAGCAAACAGATTTTCGTTATCCGTATATTTCTGATCAATCAAGTATTCGCCACAGGCGATGAAATCGTAAAAGGTATTCTTCTTATTGAGTAATTTACCATCTTCATACCATTGCCGGCCAAGCTCTTCGCCCCCGCGGATATGAGCGATAGCCCAGACAAATCCCCTATCAAGCAAACTCAATCGTGTGGACGAAAAATAGGCATCCATGCTGGCACCATAAGATCCATAACCATAAAGCACAAGTGGATTTTTTCCATTCTTCTCGAGGCCTTTTTTATACACCAGCGAAACGGGAACCATCACACCATCATGTGAAGGAACATAAAGCCTTTCGGATTGATAATCATCAGGATTATAACCGCCTAAAACTTCTTGTTGTTTTAATAATGTTTTTGTTTTATCAACCATATTAAAGTCGAACACAGAATTGGGTGTGGTAAGGGAAGTGTAACCGTAGCGCAAAATATCAGTATCAAAATCTACATTTGTGCTGGTATAGGCTGTATAGGCCGGCTCACCAAAATCGAGGTAATAATCCTGCTTTTTGTCCCAACTCATCACGCGAAGATTCAGCAATCCCTTTTGTCGTTCACTCACAACCAAATAGTTATTGAAAATCTCAAAATCCTCGAGCAGCACCTCTTCACGATGCGGAATCACTTCTTGCCAGTTTTCCATTGCAGGCGCATTAATACTAGTTTTCATCAACCGGAAATTCTGAGCATCGAGATTGGTACGGATATAAAAATCGTTTTTGTAATGATCAACTCCATAAAGTATCAGGCTGGCGTTCCTGCACCATTGCAAAATCTTTGTCAGGCATATTTGCATCAACAAATTGATACTCTGCCGAAAGCGTGCTCACAGAACCAATCATCACATAAGCGTTTGATTTAGTTTTGAAAACAAAGGCGTAAAAAGTTGGATCGTTTTCCTCAAAAATTACTTCATCTTTTTCATAAGCATCTTCCAGCCGATGCCTCACGATTTTGTATGGACGCAAGGTTTCATCCTTACACTGTAAAAAAGGGTATTGTTATCATTTCCCAGGCCATATTCCGAAGTGTTAGGAATACTCTCCGTAAATCTGGTAGCAAGATCTTAACATAAATAGTATATTTGCTCGGCTGACTGTATCAACAGAAAAGGCCAGCAAATTGTTGTTGGGCTGATCTCCCAGCCACCCAATCTGGAAAATAAGATCCTTCGGCCATTTCATTGCCATTGAGCAATGATTTCTTCAGCATCCTGGCTGCCTTTACGACAATAGATCGGGTATTCCTTACCTCTTCATTAACGTGTATAGTAAAAGTAACCATTACGTTTGAAAGGCACAGAAATATCCGTTTGCTGGATGCGTCCCAGCATTTTCGTCGTACAACTTTTGCTGCATCATTGGTATGCGCCAAAGCAGCGTCGGTGTATGCATTTTCGGCTTCAAGATAAGCAATTACCTCAGGATTTTCGCGCCTTTCGTTGAGCCAGTAATAGTTGTCAATTCGTGTATTATCGTGCTTTGTTAGTTCGTGGGGTTTTTGTTGTGCTATCGGAGGCTGCAGAAGGCTTCGTTTTTTGCTGATCGCAACCACTGAATGACAGTAGATCATGGAAGAATAAAATATTGATTTCATTGTGAAATTCAACGATTTAGGGGGGATGATTTTTTCATAAAAAGGTATGGTTATATTTAGAAACTCAGTGTCATTCCGAAACTAGGCATCAAAGGTAACTGGCGAACAACTTCGCTGGTTATCTGATCGACATAAAAACATTTTCGCGATTATAAAGGCTTGTAACACTCAAATTAAGTTCGAGTTCTGTTCTTTCACTCAGAAGATTCTGCGTTTCACATCAAAAATCAAGGCGGTGATAACTGGGCAATTCACCTTCGTTCAAATCGCCGTAAATTAATCCCAATTCGCCATTGGCAGTGCTATAATCAGCATTTACACCTCCCGAAAGTTAAGGTATTCATAATAACCCTGCACCTGCGTGAAAGGGAAACCGGAACCATAATTCCAACGCCCGCTAAACTCCCACTGCCGGCGATCGCCAGCCGTGTATGAAATAATCACATTCACATTGTGACGGCGATCATAATGGGGCGGTAGGTAATTAATTCACCAGGTCGCTCTTCATATTCTTTCGTTACATAACCCAGCGAATACACCGTCCAGATGTACCAATGCTTGTCTTCATATTTCAAGGCTATATCGCCACCATAGGCTTTCCCGTGGTTCGATTATGAAATCTTTGAAATATCAGAGTGTCAAATGGAGCAGAATTGTTTCGTCAAACAGCTTATTCCGGTTGAGATTTGTAAGCTGCGTAAAAATCTTTTCAGATAAACCTTCAATATTAAGGTTAATGCGGTTTGTAAGGCAATCTCCGTACCTAAAATATAATGAGTTAGCCTTTGTAGTTTATGGGTTACATCTTCACCATCAAAACGGGCGGGAAGATTATCTGACCCGACAAAAACCCGTAAAACAGGTTAACGACATCACGGTCAGAATTTGCTGCGATCAGATTTTGCGAATACATCCCTGTTGCCAGCTTCAACCTGAACCAGTCATCGTTCACCTTATATTTCAAAATGCTAAGCGAGGCTCGGGCGAAATATTTGATAAAGAAGCCACTGCATCCTGAAACTGGCTCGAAGAGTAATTTACCAAAACTCCTTTATAGCGCACATATGCAGCCAGTTCGGTTGTGTTTTCAGTTTGATTAATATTACGTCCCACACCATTGGTGAAATCAAATTCCTGTTTTAAATCCCAGCAATTCAACACCATATTTAACAAGATCTTTTCCAAGAAAATAAGTGAAATGAAATCCCCATGTTAAATCCATTGATGGCACTTGATCGGTCGGGTGATGAAGTTTCTGCCAAAGTTGCCCTATAGCTTGAATAAGCAAGATTTCCTTCAATCAAAACCGGTGATTTCCCGGGTATGATAAGGAAGTTTGTCCCTCCGCCAGCAGCTTTCCAGCTAAAATCGGATAATGCTTTGTAGTTGTTTACCTGATCATCGAAGCTAAAACCAAAGAAATTGATTTTACTCCCATTAGCCGAATTAATTGATGCTTTACCATAAATATCCAAAAAGTTAAAAGGCAAGCCATTCTCGTCGATATAATTGTACAGGCTTTTGCTGGTTTGCTCCAGGTAAGAGTTCTTTACGGAAAACACAAAACTAGAACTGGATCCATTTTCTGTTTTGGCTTTTACTAATGGCCCTTCAAGCAAAACGCGCGCACCAAAAGTACTGGCACCAACTTTACCGGCTATTCGATTCTTATTTCCGTCGCGGGTAGTGATATCCATTATTGAGGAAATACGGCCGCCATAATCGGCACTAAAACCTCCGGTAAAAACTTCAGCATTGCGAATAATATCCGTTTCGAAAACAGAAAACAAACCTATTGAGTGGAAAGGGTTATAAACGATCATTCCGTCGAGCAACACTTTATTTTGAATAGGCGAACCACCTCTGATATACAACTGTCCACCCTGGTCACCAGTAAAAACCACGCCAGGAATCACTTGCAGGTATTGAGCTAAGTCGCTTTGGCCTCCAATGGATGGAATTTTCTTCAGTGTTTTGGGGGTGATATTGATTACTGAAGTCTTAGTCTCAGTTCTGGCTTCCATTTTATCACCAGTGATATTAACCGTTTGCAAACTCACGCTGCCTTCGGTAAGTTTGAAGCGTTTGTTTAGCACATCTCCTGCAACAAGTGTAATAGGTTCACGAAGTGTGTCGTAACCTAAAAATGTAACCAACATTACATAATCGCCCGGTGGCACTTTTGTGATGCTGAAATAACCATTAATATCTGTAGATCCACCATGATTAGTACCATCGAGATAGACATTTGAAA
Organism: Bacteroidales bacterium; assembly: GCA_018399335.1. Lineage (GTDB taxonomy): Bacteria > Bacteroidota > Bacteroidia > Bacteroidales > F082 > UBA5536. Next base: position 34,147 of record JAGYNM010000001.1, read on the forward strand.
AAATCACTGGTTCACCCGTGCTGGCTTCATATACAAAACCACGAACGGCAGCATCCTGTGCTTGTGCAGCAGAAAATATAAAAACGACAAAAAATAATACGCTAAATAATTTGTTGAAGGGTATAATTTGTTGCATAACAGCATTTTGGATTTATAATAACCTTTGAAAACCGAGCAATTCTGAATTCACAAAAGAACGCGCAAATTAACTAAAAAGTACGCAGTAATGTAGAATAAATAAGAATAATGGCTGTATTAACCAGTTTCAGGCAAACAAACCACTTTATTGATTTGTTCGCACAGCAGCTGCCTGCCTTAATAAATCCTTCTCAGCGTCCGTCATCTCGTCCGGAAGACGAAGCTGTACTTTTAGTAACAAATTTCCAAAACTAGTTGATCCATATACCGGCATCCCCATTTCTTTGAGTCTCAAAATGCTACCATTCTGCTGACCCGCTTTCACCGGCACCTGTACAACACCTTTGAAAGTTTTAAACGGAACTTTACCGCCCAATGCAGCTGTGTAAATATCTACCGGAAAATCAGCGATAAGATCGTCGCCGTCGCGAACCATTCCAGCATGAGGCTTCACGTGAACTTTCAATAACAAATCGCCCGGCGCACCGCCAAAAGGAGATTGCTGGCCTTTTCCCTTGATCCGTAAAGTTTGGCCATCTTTTACTCCAGGTTTTATTTTGAGCTTAAGCCTTTGTCCATTGAGGCTGATCAGCTGCTCAGAACCTGTGTAAGCTTCCTGTAAGCTCAGGCTAATAGTTGCGCTTAAATCCTGACCTTTAATATTTTGCGATTGTCGCTGACGACTTCCATGAGACTGACCGCCAAAGCCTCCACCAAAAAAAGCATCAAAAAAATCGGAGAACCCACTCGAATCACCGAAAAACTCTTCATAACCCTGCTGTCTGCCCGAAGCACGGCCTCTTCCATACCCTCCAAAACCTTCAAATCCCTGCTGCTCGTATTGCTTCCAGTTAGATCCCAGTTCATCATACTTTTTGCGCTTTTCGGCATTGCCAAGAACTTCATAGGCTTCACTAATTTCTTTAAAACGATCCTCAGCCGTCTTGTTATCTGGATTTTTATCCGGATGGTATTTAACGGCCAGTTTACGGTACTGCTTCTTAATCTGATCAGCAGTAGCCTTTCGATCCACACCTAATATTTTGTAATAGTCCTTGTATTCCATAGCTTTGTTTAGCAGTCAAATAACATGCCAATTCCCATTTTTGGAATTACCTGTCATTATGACAAGAACATGTGCTTAAAGACCAATAAATAAACAGGTCTTTTACTTCCGAACTACTTTGAAATTTGAAACTGCTGCATCAAGTTTGATAAAAATCTTTTGACTGGCATCTGAAAAAGCCGGAGTTTCGTAAACACCCCTTTCAATTTTCTCGAAATCGCTCAGTGTTTTACTTGAAAGCACAGTTGAGCCAGTTACGCGACAACCAGCCTCAGCCGGAATTCTAATATTGATGGCCGAAGCTGCTGCATCAATATTTACGGTTGTTTCGTTGATTTTATCTCCAAATCTTAAGTCGATGGCGGCAGCACCTCCATCAATCTCTATTTCCTGAACCTTGTAATCTCTTAAATCAAAATCAAGCTCAGCAGCACCTACATCCAGATCAAAATTCCAGTTTACCTCCGGATTAAGCATCAAATCAAATTTATTCAACTTATTGCTATTGAGCACAATCTTATCATCAACTTGCTCGATAATCACTTTACAATGCTCGCCTAATTCTTCTACCCTAAAATTGTAAGCCATACTCGATCCGCGTTTGTCAGCCCGAATCAAATCGCCCGTAGTTCCCGAAAGCTTGTAACTTCCTGCTGTGGCTTCCAACTCGAGTGTCGCCATGGATATTTCAGCTCCCAATTCATGACTAAAAGTTTGCGTTACCAGCGTATCGTGAATGCGCGCTTCATCTTTGTCATAATTATAGCGAAAAACAGATTTACCATTTCCATATTCTTCCACCTGCTGACCATACATCACAATCCCTAGAACTCCAACGGCAATAGCCAACAGGAGCTTGAAAAAATTCTGAACCGGAAGGATCGAAACACCCCACAAAATAAGAAGCAAAAGGCCAAAGCCTGACCAACACCCCCCATTGAAATTCAAAATATCTAATCTGTCGAGTAAAAACAGGGTTCCCAAAGCAATGAGTAAAATACCCCAAAAACATTTTGTTGTTTCATGACATCAATTTTATCAGTAATTAATTGCTGCCCAGCAGATGCTATTTTAACTATAAACTTCTGTAATTGTGTTGGATTACACCCCCTCATCAATTAATGTTTTTGCCACTTTGCCAAAAGTAAAATACCAACAGCAATCAAAACTACAGGCCATAGATCCAGTACATTAAACCTTGGTATGAAAGTAGTTATAAGAAATAATGCACCAATACTGATAGTCCTATAACAGCTGCCCTTTGCCTTTGCATCTTTTTCTGTCGTTATCGCATCATTATCAGCTTTTTCTGACACAGAAACCTCGCCATAAACGGAAGTTTCAGGCAATACAATCCACAATACGATGTAGGCAATAACACCACCCAGCAAAACGGCAAGAAAACACAAAATCAATCGTACAATTGTTGAATCCATCTTAAAGTTTTTGGCAAGACCGGCACACACACCAGCAATAACTTTAGATGAGCTGAGTCGTAAAGACCATTCGGTTGATTTTCCATAGATCAAAGAATTTGAAATTAACTCAAAGTATTAAATTGTTAACGAACAAATTTCGATGTTTTATTTGAAGTAACCAGCTTTTGTGAAAAAATAAACACTAAAATTATTTAAAAGATTGTATAAATTAAGCATTTAGCGCAATTAAAAGGCTGCTATGATAAAGATTTTTGTATTTTTACGTTCCTTTTTACGCTTGGTTTATAACTGTTGATTTTAGAAAAAACAATATTTTTTAATAAGCAGCAAATGAGACTAAAAGCCTGAAAAAGCTATGTGCTGATTAGTTAAAGCCAAAAAATTAGCCAGCAGAAAAAGAAAAATCAAGGGATTTGCAAACAAAAAATATTTATTTAATAAAAGAAAACTGAAAAAACATGACAAAATCAAAGTAGCCCATCCTGTTGTTGAACTTGATGGAGACGAAATGACGCGAGTCATCTGGTCGTTTATCAAAGAAAAAGCTAATACTCCCTACCTTGATTTGGATATCAAATATTACGATTTAGGCATGGAACATCGCGATGCCACCAATGATAAGGTAACTGTTGATGCTGCCGAAGCCATCAAAAAGTATAATGTTGGAATAAAATGCGCCACCATCACACCCGATGAAAAACGCGTGGAAGAGTTTAATCTTAAAGCAATGTACCGCTCTCCAAACGGAACAATCAGAAATATTTTAGGCGGAACAGTTTTTCGCGAACCTATTCTTATCAATAATATCCCCAGACTGGTTCCCGGCTGGAAAGATCCGATAGTAATTGGCCGTCATGCATTTGGTGATCAATACAGGGCCACAGATTTTCTGACCAAAGGAAAGGGCAAGCTTACCATCACTTACACACCTGACGACGGAAGTGAACCCCAGGAATTTAATGTTTATGATTTTGAAGGAGATGGCGTTGCATTGGCGATGTATAATACCGACGAATCTATCCGCGGTTTTGCGCATTCATGCTTTAATATGGCGCTGCAAAAAGGTTGGCCGCTCTATTTATCCACAAAAAATACCATCCTGAAGAAATATGACGGTCGCTTTAAAGATATTTTTGAAGAGATCTATCAAAATGACTATAAAGCCCAGTTTGAAGCCAATGGTATTATTTACGAGCATAGGCTGATAGATGATATGGTAGCAGCAGCTTTAAAATGGAGCGGGAAATTTGTGTGGGCGTGTAAAAATTACGACGGCGACGTGCAATCTGATACACTTGCGCAGGGATTTGGTTCTTTGGGATTGATGACCAGCGTTTTAGTAACGCCTGACGGCAAAACCATGGAAGCAGAAGCAGCTCATGGTACAGTTACCCGTCACTATCGCGAACACCAGAAAGGAAACCCAACTTCTACCAACCCGATTGCATCTATTTTTGCCTGGACGCGCGGACTTGCTCATAGAGGAAAACTTGATGGAAATCAGGAATTGGTTGATTTCAGTAAAAAACTTGAAGAAGTTTGTATTGAAACAGTTGAATCGGGTAAAATGACCAAAGACCTGGCTTTGCTCATTCATGGAAATGCCCTAAAACCAGAACATTACTTATATACCCAGGATTTTTTAAATGCCATTAACGAAGGCCTCCAAGCGAAATTAAGCAAATAAAAATATAATACATTGTGCTATGTCGAACCTAAAAGAAGTATTAAGAGAAAAAATAAATGAATGGCGTCCGCGCACCCAAAGGCTGAATGATGAATTTGGTGATTTTGTTGTTGATAAAGTGACAATGGGTCAGATTTTGGGTGGTATGCGCGGCATAAAATGCCTTGTAACGGATATTTCCTATCTCGATCCTAAAGAAGGTATCCGCTACCGCGGCTATACCCTTCCCGAAGTATTTGAGAAACTCCCAAAAGCCAAAGGCGCCGAAATGCCTTATGTTGAGGGCTTAATTTACCTGCTACTCACAGGCGATATGCCAAATAAGGCGCAAGTTGACGATCTGATTGATGAGTTTTCGAAGCGTAGGATTTTACCACGCTATGTATATGAAGTGATTGATGCCTGGCCATGTTGTAGCCACCCAATGGCAATATTTAGCTCAGCAATCCTGGCTATGGCGCGCGAATCTTTCTTCGCCAAAAAATACAAAGCCGGGATTAGCAAAATGGACTTGTGGGAGCCCATGTATGAGGACTCGTTGAATATGCTGGCCAAGCTACCCGAGATTGCTGCTTACATTTATGCTAAATTATACCGCGATGGCAAACGTATTGTTGGCAATCCCGATCTTGACCTGGGTGCTAATTTTGCACATATGATGGGCAAAGCCAAACCATATGACGATGTTGCGCGTATGCACTTTGTCATCCATGCCGATCATGAAAGCGGTAACGTAAGTGCACACACAGCACATTTGGTAGCAAGTTCATTATCTGATGTTTACCTTTCTACCTCTGCCATGATTAACGGCCTCGCCGGCCCACTTCACGGATTGGCTAATCAGGAAGTATTACGCTGGCTTCAGGAATTGATGGATAAAATGGGTGGCGAAACACCTACCGAAAGTGAAATGAAACAATATGTTTGGGACACGCTTCACAGCGGACAGGTGATTCCCGGTTTTGGACATGCTGTATTGCGCAAAACCGACCCCCGATATATGATTCAGCGTGAATTTAGCCTGAAACACATCCCAGATGATCCGATCTTTAAGTATGTTGATCTGCTCTATAAAGTTGTTCCTCCAATCCTTCAAGAACAAGGCAAGGCGAAAAACCCATGGCCCAACGTGGATGCACAATCCGGTGTTATCCAATGGCATTATGGCCTTACCGAATATGATTTCTATACCGTTTTATTTGGAATTGGACGCGCCATCGGTATTACCGCAAATTTGATTTGGGACAGAGCATTACTTTATCCATTGGAAAGACCAAAATCACTCACAACGGATATGCTCGAAGAAATCGTTGGAATCAAAAAGAAAGATATAGAAAAAGAGTAATATCAGTCAGATTTCATGAAGCTGAAAGTTGCCTGGGATACTTTCCTGCAGCTTTCAGCTTTTTAATTTAATATTTAAAATGGTCACTCATAAAACCGTTCAGCTTCCGGCATTCAAACGTGGTATTCACCTCATTTCAAATCATATAACAAAAGATTTGATCGATCTGCCAGCTAATGGATTATTGCATATTTACATCAAACACACCTCTGCAGGTTTGTTGATAAATGAAAATGCCGATCCTGATGTAAGAATGGATTTGGAGGCTTTTCTGGACAAAATCGTTCCGGAAAACGAACCGTATTTCAGGCATATTCTTGAAGGCCCTGATGATATGCCTGCCCACATAAAAAATATGTTTACCGGAAACAGTTTATCCATACCGATTGTAAACGGCCGCTTGGGATTGGGCACCTGGCAGGGAATTTATCTTTGTGAATTCCGAAATCATGCAGGATCGCGAAACCTTATACTTTCAGTAATAAGTTAAATCAGCTTTGATTTTAAACTCTATAGGGTATTCGGAGAAATTACTAATCAATTGAAAAAAACTAATTCAACGTTATACCAATAGTCAATCTTTTTGGCTGAAAGGTATAAGTTAGTTTTGCATTGGCGTCATCAAAAAGACGTTTTGAAAAATTAAACTTCTCAAATTGCTCACCTTCTACCAAAACCAATAACTGCCACCAGCTGAAGGCATTATTGCTTAATAAGACCTCGACATCTTGTTTGGGAACAAATGAAATTTGCAAAACAAACTTGCTTTCAAGCTTTGAAACCGAAAGGTCAACAGTTTGATCCTGATCAGCTAAAATGAGCACCCAATTCAAAAGCTGTTCCGTTATTAGCTGAACTGAAGTTTGATTGTTATTAAGCATTTGACCTGAAGAAGGCAAATTCAGCTTCAGATTTCGTTCTTCAAAAGCCATAGCTTTTTCATTTACAAGGCTTTGAATCAAAGCTGACCAATCAAAACGCTGAACAGATTTACCTTCCTGAAACTCGTTTGCCTGATTTGTTCGGATCAAATCATTAATTACCAGATCCATTCTGCCAATAGCATGCAATAATATTGATGCATATTCTCTTACTTCCGGATTGAGGTCATTATAAGAATCGATCATTTCAGCCATACTTTTAACGCTTGTCATCGGATTTTTTAATCCATGGATAATAACGCTCAACAACTGTTTCTTTTGGTTATTAAGCTCCTCGAGGCTTTCATTTTGTATTTCAAGTTGAGCCTTTTGATCCTTAATTGCTTCGTGCTGGCTTTCAATTTCTTGCTTTTGCTTGCTGATCTTTAAATAGCTTTTGGAAAGCTTTTCTTCCAAATCATTCATATCACGCATGCGCTTAATCTGAAGCTGAAGCATTCCCATCAAAAGCTCAGGATAATCCTTTAAAAATGTCATCAATGCTAATCGATCCAAAACCAACACAATACATTGACTTTCAGTTGTTACTGAAGCCGAGCGGCTTTCAGTATCAAATAACGCATACTCTCCAAAAACTTCACCAGCCTTAAGACGTGCAATCACATGGTTACCATCATGTACGCGAACTTCTCCTTCGGCTAATATGTACATGTTATCACCCTGATCCCCTTTTTTGAAAAGCAATTCCTGAGCCCTGGTTTTATGTTCTTTAAGCAGGCTTGCCAATTCAGTTAAGGCTTTTGTGCTTAATGCACTAAAAACAGAAATCTTACTCAATAATTCTGCGCGTTTAGTTGTTTCGATCAACATTTCATCCATGAGTTGTGCTGATTGGGTTTAGAAAATGTAAAACTAATATAACTCCATGTCCCTTGCAATTTTTTTGCGGCATTCCTTAAAACGGATCGATCTTACAAATTTATCCAGATCAATTAAGTATCTCGCCCAATTTTCAAGCGTTCTAAAACTTGTGCACTTTCTTTTTCAATATCAGGGAAAAACAATCGAAAATCCTGCTCAAAATCCAGGTAATTGTCTCTTAGAAACTCAACTGCATTTTCCATTCCCGAATCGAATCGCGTACGGCGCGACATCCCATTAAACACCCGCTGCAAATCATATAAATTAGCATAACCAGTAAGCCAATTTTGAGCAATCATCCAGGGCAGAATGCGTTTTGAGCGCGGAGGCAACTTCGAGAAATTTTTGATAAGTGTTTTATAAACTCCTGACGAAAAAGCTGACAGTTCCGTTGAACTATAATCTGCCCAGTTTAGGGCCAAAAAATGGTCAAAATAAATATCGATAATCACAGGAGAAAACTTATAAAAAACTGGTTGCAGCCGTGCAACGCTGCCTCTAACCACTTCATGCTGATCGGTATAGGCATCGATAGCCCTGTGCAAAAAAACACCAGTCCGTATACCTCCATCGTATTGGTCGAACATCTTACCCTTGATGCTATCGGCTACAAAATTTCCTATAAGTATCTGGGGATCATCACCAGACAAAAAAGCATGCGCTAAAAAATTCACGATTGATTTATTCTTGATGGCAAAAATACAGAATATGCCCAAGTAGTTGATCTTCCAATAGGCTTTATTTAGAAAGGTTCTGATTTACTGCAACCGATTGTTGAAACCGCTGGTTTTGTTATTTTTGTAACAACTTATGAATTAATTAAAAAAGCTATAAATCATACACTTAACACCATGCAAAAACTACTTTTACTAGGTGATGAAGCGATAGCCCAGGCTGCCATCGATGGTGGCATGTCGGGGATTTACGCCTATCCGGGCACGCCATCAACCGAAATCATGGAATATGTGCAAGCCTCAAAAGCTTCTAAAGAAAACAATATCAGAGCCTTATGGTCTGCAAACGAAAAAACAGCCATGGAATCAGCGCTGGGTATGTCGTACGCCGGAAAGCGGGCGATGGTTTGCATGAAACATGTTGGCCTCAATGTAGCCGCCGACGCCTTCGTTAATGCAGCAATAACAGGTGCCAATGGTGGTTTGGTTGTTGTGGCTGCTGATGATCCTTCGATGCATTCTAGCCAAAACGAGCAAGACTCCAGGTTCTATGGTAAATTCTCTCTAATTCCGATGCTTGAGCCTTCGAACCAGCAGGAAGCCTATGATATGACACGCTATGCTTTTGAGCTTTCGGAAAAAATGCGTATTCCGGTTTTACTCAGGATAACAACCCGATTGGCTCACTCACGTACCGGAGTTGAGTGCAGAGAAGCAGTACCACAAAATGAGTTAAAACTTCCTGATAATTTGCGTCAGTTTGTGTTGCTACCTGCGATTGCCCGCAAACAATATCGCGAATTGCTTGGCAAACAGGAACAATTAGAAGCTGCTTCCGCCGAAAGTGGCTACAACCGCATCATCGAAGGTTCTGACAAAAGCCTTGGAATTATCGCTTGTGGACTGGCAAACAACTACTTACTCGAAAACTATACCGAAACCAAACTCGAAAATCCTGTTTTGAAAGTTGGACAGTACCCTATACCTCTCGATCTGGTGAATGAGCTTTACGACAGCTGCGAAGAAATTTTGGTTCTGGAAGACGGTTATCCCATCATCGAAGAACTCCTGCGCGGGATGCTCAACAAAGGCAAGACTATCAAAGGCAGGCTCGACGGCACTTTACCACGTGATGGAGAACTAAACCCTGTAATTGTTGGAAATGCCATGGGCATAAAGCATGATCAAGGAGCAGCTGTTCCTGAAATCGTAAAAACCCGCCCTCCAAAACTTTGTGACGGATGCTCACACAATGATGCATTTCTGGCTTTAAATGAAGCACTTAGCGAATATGGACGCGGTCGTGTTTTTAGCGATATCGGTTGCTATACACTTAGCGCACTCGAACCTCTGGAAGCCATCAACAGCTGTGTGGATATGGGTGCCAGCATCACCATGGCAATTGGCGCTGCTGATGCCGGCCTTGTGCCAGCCGTTGCTGCTATCGGCGATTCTACCTTCACACACTCTGGAATAACCGGTCTGTTGGATGCTGTAAACAATAACAGCCCGATCACAGTACTCATACTTGATAATTCAACAACAGGAATGACAGGAGGACAAACCTCATCTGCATTCGGAAAAATTGATACCATCGTGCGTGGATTAGGTGTTCCGGAAGAGCATATTCGTGTGCTTAAACCACTACGCAAGCATCATAAGAAAACACAGCAATCATTAAAAAGAAGAGCTTGCCTATCAAGGTGTTTCGGTAATTATTCCGCGCAGGGAGTGTATTCAAACCCTTAACCGCCGCATGCGCCAAAAAGCGAGGCGAAAGCCATGGATCTAACCTAAAAGTGTTTAAAGCATCAGAAAAGATATCATTTTAGCCGGAGTTGGAGGACAGGGAATTTTAAGTATCGCCGCTTGTATAGGAATGGCAGCACTGGAAGAGTCAGCCTGATAGCCGAAGTGCATGGTATGAGTCAACGTGGTGGAGCAGTGCAATCTAATCTGCGTCTATCATCAAATCCCATCGCATCGGATCATTTCAGGGGGCGTACGAGACATAATTCTGGCTGTTGAACCAATGAAGTCCTTGCGCTATCTGCCAATGCTCAATAAAAACGGATGGATGAGTACCAGTACTTAAACCCTTTTAATAATATCAAAGATTATCCTGAGATTGAACAAATAATGAAAGAAATATGGAAACGGCAAATATATCACTTTGGATGCCGATGCTATGGCTAAAGATTGCGGTAGTATTAAGGCTTGTAAATATGGTAGTTTTAGGTGCTGCTACACCATTTTGGGTCTAAAGCCAACTAGCATCGATAGTGCTGTTAAGGCTATTTTTGGGAATAAGGGTGAAGAAATTGTACAACTTAACCTCAAAGCAATTCAGGCCGGACGCGAACATGCCCTTAAACAGTTATAAAACAAAATCTAAAACTGTAAAAAACTGCGTCAGAAATTTGGCGCGGTTTTTTGCGCCTGTTAAGTATTTTTAAAATTGAAGCTTTGTCTAAGGATTCGTGTGCAAATTGTATTTTGCAAACAAACTAATCTACTTTAACTTTAAGCATGCGAAAAGCTTCATTTTCTCAAATCTACTTATTTCCTAAAAATACCTTTTTCTTTATCATAATTGGGTTAAATCTTTGTTCTTCTTCAAAGTTGTACTACAACAGAACAAGAAACTTCAACTCTAACAAACAGGAAATTGAACCCTCAGAAGAAATCCAGAAACCCTGCTTTATGATATTGTGGTCGACTCATTGATTATTGAGCATGGGCAAGTTGGCTACAATCAGTTTCTGGCTGATATCCTGCTTTCGAAAGGCGTAAATTATAATGTGATTGACCATATCGCCCGAAAACATCAATCCGTTTTTGATGTGAGGAAAATCAGAGCAGGTAATCAATTTACTTTTCTGTTAGCCAACGACTCAGCGAAACACCCTTGTATTTTATTTATGAGATAGATTATACAGATTATGTAGTTTTAAGCTAACAGACAGTTTAACAGCCCGAAAAGGTTACAAACCAATTGAACGAAAGATTGAAACTGCCTTTGGCACGATCAACTCATCTTTATGGAATGCTATGACAGATGGCAGGTATAATCCAAATCTTGCTAATGAGCTTTCGGAAGTCTATGCCTGGACAATTGACTTTTTTGGCATTCAAAAGGAGATCAGTTTGAGGTGATGTACGAACAATTATACGTAGATAACAAACCTATCGGAATTGGAAAAATTCTGGCATCCAGGTTCCAGCATTACAATAAAGACATGTTTGCTTTTTATTTTGTTTAAAGATGATGTTGGGGGATTACTTTGATGAAAACGGACAAAGCCTGATGCGTACTTTTTAAAGCCCCTTTAAGTACAATCGCATCCAGTTCAGGCTTTTCCAATGCCAGATTTCACCACATGCTCAAGAATTTATCGTCCTCATCACGGTGTTGATTATGCTGCACCATCAGGAACTCCGTATATGCAATCGGCGAAGGGGTTGTGACACGCAAAGGTTATCAAAAAGGTGGCGGAGTAATTATTTGTATATCAAGCACAACGGAACCTACACCACAGCCTATATGCATCTAAAGGGATTTGCAAAGGAATTGCGCAAAGGCGTAAGGGTAAGTCAGGGACAATTGATAGGTTGGCGGCACAGGACTTTCGACTGGCCCACACCTTGATTTCAGGTTTTTAGAAACGGGAATGCAGTAAATCCGCTTACAGTTGAATCACCTCCGGCAAAACCAGTTGATTCAGCAAATCTGGAAAAATACAATGCACATGTTGCCAACTGGCTTTCGAAACTTAACCTTTTAAAAGCCACGGCTGATGATAAAAGAAAAGGTGAGAAAAAAAATGATATCGAAAACCCAAAAAGCTAAAAAGTCATCCCCGCAAGGAGATGACTTATTATTAGCTTAAAACTTCAGTTATTATCTTCTTCTTTTTTCAGTATAAATACCAATGTGCAGCCTGAGGCTGTTAAGATTTACATCATATTGCTGTGTTTCCTCATCAGGGCCATTTGGATACACTGCCGGATCTTCGGAAATATCAAATTCATAGCCACCATTGGCCATCGTATATTGAACGCCAAGCACAAAACGTCCGAGTGCAACATTCAGCCCCACTCCTGTTTGAAGCGCAATAACAGGTTTTGTGGGTTTATAAAATGTATCATCCTGATCAATATTACCCACGAAGCCGCCATAACTGGCCAAAACACCTATATTCCCATAAAGATCTACTTTAGCAAAATCAATAAACTCAAGCCTGATATCAGGTCCGAGTTTAAGATCAGCAAAGAAAAAAGGTAATTTCAAGCCCTCAAAATTAGGTGGCACATTGAAATCGTGGATAGAAACCCCAAATCCAAAACTGGAATATAAACCAATATTACCAACGCCATTAAACATAAAGTTATCATCGAAAAAACGAAAGGCGCCACTCTCAATCATGGCACCCCACTTTGGCCCTGCTCCAGTTTTAAAAGGACCATAAGTATAGTTAATCTCTGGTGTCATATCAGGCATAAAATAGACAAAATGCGTAAATTTAGTTTTAAATGCTCCTGAACCGCCTTTTGAATATTCTTTAGGCGCTTGCGTTTGCTGTTGCGGCTCAGTAGGAGCCTCTCCCGTATATACCTGAGAAAAAGCAAATAAAGGCAGACCGATAGTTAAAATAAGTAAGGCAACTAAACTTCTCATGATTCAAATTTTTGGATTACAAACGACTTTGGATTTCGGAAGTCAGGTTGGCATATTTACGCAAAACACGATCCCACTCTCTAAAAAGCTCATCAGCTTTTACGCTGGTAAGAGGTTGACGCGAGATTTCACTTACCAATTTGATTTTAAATGACAAAGGATCCTCTGAGCCCAATTTCACAATAATTCTTGTACGAATAGTATTTTGGGTGTAGGATTGAACTTCCCAGGAAGTCCTTATGTAACCTGTTTCCTTATCCGTAATTTCAATGGCATCAATGTAGTTAACTACAATTTGGTTAAGCAATTTCCAGGCATCATCATACGATTTTTCCGTACGAACTTCCATATCCACATTAGCGATATCAAGCTGTACAGACGCATCATACGAATCATCCCTGCGCATTTCGATATAATACGTCTTAGGTAATTTGGGAGAATTTTTCCTGTTACAAAAAGTAACAACCTCTTCCAAAAAGCCAACCTTTTCGGCTTTTACAGTCACACAGCTATTATCTAACACAACAATATCCACGCGACCTGTTCCCATTCTCACACCGTCAACATAAATAGTGGCATCACTTTCGGAGGCACTCACCTGCACTTTACGTTTACCAGCAAAGGCATCTGAAGCCCCCAGCAAAAGCAAAAAAGACAAAAACAATAAACTAAAATTTCTGATTTTCATTGAATTCAATTTTGATGATTATTTAGATTAATTCTAAGTTGCAAAAATAGAACATGAAACCATTCAACCAAATCTTTTTCTGAAAATCAATAAAAATCAATTCAATTTTGTTGAGAACAACTAAAAAAAGGAGCCCTTTTGAGGCTCCTTTTCAAATAAGAGTTTTTAAAAATTATTCAACATCCCAGAATAATTTTGTGCTCAACCTATCGCCACCAATCTTGGAAGCAGCAGCATTATAATTAACACCATTCAGTGTTTGCTCTGCAATGGCATAGGTATGTCTGTTTGGAACCATACCATCAGCTGATTCAGCAGGGGTTGGAGGTAAGTTAAAGGCAGGTGCATCCATTCTTCTGAAAGATGTCCAGCCTTCTAATCCGCGAACATAAAACGCTACATACGCTTGTGTTCCGATTTTTTGTTTCCAGTCGCCAGGTGCTGTAGCATAAGCCACTTCAGGTTTTGCAAGATAAGCATCAACATCAGCTGCAGCTACATGCCAATAATCCATTGACGATTTAATTGCATTTTCATACCATGTTGCGGCATCACCACCAACACCAAAGCCACGCTCAGCTGCTTCGGCCAGATAGAATGCTAATTCGGTGTAATCAAGCATTACGTATGCATAGGTAGCTTCCTGAATGCGTGGAGCAATATGCGAAAACTGTGTGAAGGTATTACTTTCACCATAAATACCGCCTACATAAATAACATTGTCATTGTCGTCGGTAATGTTGCTGTCAAAATAAGATGCCCTTCTGGGATCCTCAAGACCATTCATCAAGTCAACAATAGTATTGGCAACAACAAAGTCGCTACGACCACTTTGTACCAGATCCTCATACAAAGGGTTTGAGTTAGCAGCGCCAAGGTAAGCGAAAGAAGCTGATTCACCATAAGCAAAAGCACCTGCATAAGCACCTTCGATGTATGTTTTAGCCATTGCAGCATCAACAGGCGAAAGTGTAATTGCAAGTTTTACAATTAAAGTATTAGCAAACTTTTTCCACATCGCAATATCTCCACCCATTAACAGGTCGTCAGCACCAAATCCTGCTGCAGATTCATCAAGACCATCAACAGCAGCTTTTGCGCGAACCAACAAGTCTTTATAAATGGTTTCGGCATCATCATAAGCTGGAGAAATATTTTCGATATCCAATGCTTGTGTATAAGGAACATCGCCAAATATATCAACCAATTGCTGATAGGTATAAACCTCCATGAGGTCAATCATAAAGAGTTTATTGGCTTTTACTTTTTCCGCAGTAGCTCCGTCAGCTTTTTCAAGTTCCACCAAACGGCGGGCTTCTTTAAAATCTGCAAGAATATCACGGTAATAAATTCTAAAAAGAATAGTACCTACGTTACGGTTTACTACATCGTAGTTTGCCTCATCGGTATAGGTAGTTTCTGTCCAATACTGGGCAAAAAGCTTCCAATTGTTGATATTCACATTAGTACTTGAATTTACATCTGCCAATGCTTTTTGGGCATTTGCAAATAAAAACTGGCCAGGAGCCTCAACAGCGCTCTTTTTGTCAGTATTATAGTCTTCGAAGTCCTTTGTGCAAGAGACCAGAAAACCCATCAATATTATTAGAAGAAATGTTAATTTTTTCATATGTCAAAAGGATTAAAATTGTAAATTAATGCTGAAACCTACATTGCGCAATGATGGCATTACACCGCTCTGCCATCCCTGAACGTTACCAGAGCTCTGGCTTGCTTCAGGATCGGCGTGAGGAAGATCTTTAGAGATAATCCAAAGGTTTGAGCCAACAATACTAAATGTTGCACCTTGAATCCAGTTATATCTGGCCATAAGTTTTGCGGGAAGGCTATAGGAAATAACAACTTCACGCAATTTGATGTAAGTGGCGTCGTAAACGAATGCTTTGTTTGGGTTTTGACTGTAACCCCACACTGCATAGTTATTACCATTAACACGTGTTGTATTTACTTCACCGTCTTCGGTAACGCCTTCCAGGATTAATCCACCACCATCGTCCAAACTGTTACGTACAGGATTTCCAAGATCATTGATGTAAACTGTTTCTTCATACAATCCTGTGGCCATACCGTACCAGAGGTCGAGTGAGAATACACTACCGCCTTGCTGCCAGTCGATCAGGAAGCTACCAGTCCAGTTTTTGTAAGTAAATTTATTATTCAAACCAGCATTCCAATCAGGATTAATGTTCCCAATAATCTTATCAGAGCTTGTAGTTTTCATATAGTAACCATTAGATTTAACAGTTTTTTGTCCATTGGTATAAACATAATCTGTTCCTGAATAGTTCCATAAGGTTCACCAACACGTGCGTTAATAGTAACACCACCTTGCAAAGCAGCTTAAGCTGCAGGTTATCAATACCTTCTGCCAATGATATTACCTCGTTATTATTCTTTGCCCAGTTAAGGGTAACATCCCAACGGAAATCTTTATTTACGACAGGTGTTCCAAATAACATAATTTCAACTCCTTATTCTGGATTTCACCGGCATTAACGAATTTTGATGAATAACCAGTGGCAGTTGGAAACAGCAACAGGCATAATTTGGTCTGTGATATTATTCTTGTAAACAGCCACATCAACACCCAATCGCTTGTTTAGTGTTATCAACTCAAAACCTGCTTCAATACTTGAGATTTCTCAGGACGCAAGAAACTCGTATTTTTTGTAATTGGCAATGAGAACAAAGCAGTTCCGCCAAAAGTAGTATTCTGTGCATAAGTATCTTTTATACTACCACAGGGAGCATCATTACCTACTTGTGCGTAGTTAGTCTCAATTTACCTAATTGAAGCCAGCTAGCATCAAATTATTAGAGAACAACCAACTTGCGAAACTGAAGGATAAATATAAAGCATTTTCATCCTCAGGCAAAGTAGATGACTGATCGCGACGGATAGTAGCGTCAAGGAATAAGAAGTTTTGTATCCCAATGAGGCACTGGCGAAAATACCATTAACACCAATTTCCTCAAGACTTTCAGGGTTACGCGATGGGTTAACACTGTTAGCCAATGAATATTCAGGGAACAATCAAACCACCGTCTGTTGAGGCAAAAACCTGATCAATTTTACTGCGACGAATGTTTGTTCAACCAAAGCATTAAGGTTCAAATCTTCAGTTAACTGATTGTAATACTTCAGCATCAAGTCCATATTACTTTCCATGAAGCTTCTGTCCGAAACGTGAGTAACCTGAAGTTACATCAGGACGTCCAACACCAAATTCACCTGAACCAGATCAATTGCTTTGCGCTCTTCTGTTCAGCGTAGAGTATCAATTGATGCTCTACCCTCAGGCTAGAGTGATCATCAATTCTCCAATCAACCTGCATATAACCAATAATACGGTCTGCTTGTATCCTGTTTGATAGTTTTCGTGGCCCACCCAGTAAGGGTTGTCCCAATAGGCAGGTCTCAGATCTGTAGGAGAGTTCGGATTCCGGGTATTACGACCTGAGATATCATAAAGTGTTTCCTGCATTTTCAGGTCAACATTTGTTTGAACCACTGACGGAATGAAGGAACGATGTTATCACTATAACCTGTTGAGTTTTCTTCTAAACCATCGGTTTTAATGTAATTAACTGAAGCAGAAACAGTAAAGATTGTCAACGATGTCATAAAGATCCATTGAAGAGGTATTACGTTTGAGAGAACTGTTTGGCATCAAACCTTTCTGATCAGATTTGTGTATGACAAGCGGAAAGTTCCATGTTAAACACCACTAACATCAACACTATTTGTTAAGGAAATAGGTGTTTCGAAAATACTCTGGTCCATTGGCTCCAACAGTCCATGGTGTTTTTCTTGAGGTAATTAGGTGGGGGCAGGATCGTAAGCATCATATTGATACAAAGAAGCTTGGATCAAATTTCTGACCTACAGAGGCATCCTCTGTTGTTAGAGACTGTATAATCAAAACCCATCTCCGTCAACATCATAATCAATTGGGAAAGCAGGATACGGATCGAAGCTCCATAATAAGGGCCATAACCAGCACCATACTGATCTGATATTTTGGGAAGAATTGCTTTTGTCCAAGAAATCCTGTTGTAACGTTTGAGTTAACAGTTACTCCAAAAGCCTTGCTTCCGCCAATTTGCTTTTCCTTTTTGGTAGTAATCAGCACAACACCATTGGCGGCCCTTGAACCATAAGAGCAGTTGCAGCAGCACCTTTAAGGATGTTCATCGACTCGATATCATCAGGATTGATGTCCGGAAGCAGCATTACCGTAGTCATAGCCATTGCGACCAGAAATCTGACCTGAGTTGTTGGTGTTGCATTGCTGATCGGCACACCGTCTACAACAAACAATGCCTGGTTGATACCCTGTGTTAACGAAGAGTTACCACGAACCAGCAATATTGGCAGAGCCACCCATATTTCCAGTTGAGCGAACCTGAACACCAGCGGCGCCCAGAGTGCGTAACAACGTTTTCGTTTAATGGTGCTGGAGTTCTCTCCGGGAAACTTCTTGCATTAACTGCTTGGGGATTTCTTTCTCTGCAAATACCAGAGCCGTAACTACGACTTCATCCATTTGCATCACATCAGATTCCAAAACAACATTAATTGTGTTTTGATCTCCGATTACTTCCTGGGTTGCCATACCTACATAACGATAGATTAAGGTGCGATGATTGGGCATCACATCTATAGCATAATTACCGTCGATGTCGAGAGGTAGTACCGATAGTAGTACCTTTAACCATCACGGTAACTCCGGAATTCCCATCCCGTCCTGCGCACTGGTAACATTACCAGTAATTTGTTCTCGACTGGGCAAATGCGAAATTCACACCTGCGATCAGTAAAGAACACTAACATAATCCGTAATTTTCTCATAATGAGTGATTTGGTTAGTGAATTGATTAAACTTAAAATTTATTTTTTCGTTTCATAAAAAAAAGATCTAAAACGATTGCAAACTGGCGTGCAGGTTGCAAAGCATCTCTATATTTAACAAAAATTTAATTAAAAAATATTTTCATTTACATCAACTTTTTTATATTATACAGGTTTACAAGTTTTAGACTCAAACATTTTTAATACCTAATTAATAGTGTATCAAGGCTCATTTTCATTGTTATTTTTGTCATTTGAGGAGGTTTTGCCAAAAGGCAAAAATAAAATCATGCTTATCAAAAACCCCTCGAGAACCAGTTTTTGCCAGCCGTCAACCCCTCCAATAATAATTTGAGCAACCAATAGTAAAATTCCAAAAAGGATAAAAATCATTCTTTTTCCACCTCTGAGGAAGCTAATAATTCCAACAACGACCATTGCATTGAGCAGAAAAACGATCATGATTACGATCCAAGACGGAACAATTTGAAAGGTTTCGGGACTGTTGCTTAATCCTGCCCATTCCAGAATATATTTGTTGAGTGCTAAAGCTGACAGAGCCAGAATCGTAATAAATGAGTAATAAGTTAAAGCAAATGTTCCAACAATCAACGGGAAAACCCGAATGCTCTTCTTACCAGCTTTTTGTTCAATTGTAGTCATTGCCTATTGTAGTGCTTGTTTATTAAGATAATATGGAACGATTAATGGTGTTTTGTTTAAGCTAAAATGTGTTAGTCCATTTGATCTCTGAAGCGAAGGTACAACAATATAAAAATCGTAGCAAGCAGCAGATCAAACATCGGAAACATATCGGCCGGTTTGTAAATATAAATTGTTGATACAATTAAGATCAACAATTGTGAAACGGCATACAGATGAAATCCGGCTTTCCTCAAATTCCACATTAACCTTACACCATTAAATGATATTACCTGGAGCAATGCCGAAATTAAAAAATAGGCGCGATCGATCCTGCCGAAAAAACCAAGGTCAAAACCCATGGCTTCTATGCTTTCCTGCTCAATCATTTCAATAATCATTGCATAGTTAAAATAAACAAAGAAGTTACTTACTGTTGCCAGGCCGGCTCCAATAAAACTCAACACACAAAGAACAGTAAGCAATGTCGGTCGCTTTTTCTGAGGTTCAATCTGATACATAGTAATTTATTTGTATTAAGAGAGGTTACCAATTAATGCTTCCACTTCTTCCAACAATTCTGCCGACTCCACCAGAGCTTTCATTGCATTATGGTCATCAAACAGCGGACGATCTACATCGAGAAACTCAACATGGCGCCGGATAACTTCGTGGGCTTTTTTAGTTCCTGCCCCAAATTGATACTCTCTGAAGTCGAGCGCCTGTGCTGCTGCCATCAGTTCGATACCCAAAATTCCGTAGGCATTATCCATGATTTGAAAGTTTTTTAAGGCCGTATTCATTCCCATCGACACAAAATCCTCCTGATCGGCAGCAGCAGGGATCGACTGAATACTTGCCGGAGCAGATAAAATCCGTTGCTCAACAATCTGCATATCAGCAGTATATTGCGACAACATCAAACCAGAAAACATACCGGCACCTTTTGTCAGGAAAGCCGGTAGACCAACGCTTAAAGCAGGATTATTCAAACGATTCATGCGCCTTTCCGACAACACACACACCATTGTGATGGCTGCTCCGGCCATATCCATTGGCAAAGAAACAGGAGATCCCTGGAAATTCGCTCCTGAAAGTTGCAGGTTTTCATCCGGGAAAAAGATTGGATTGTCACCAACACCGTTAAGTTCGATTTCGACCTGCGAACGCGCCCAGGCCATAGCATCATGCGCAGCACCAATTACCTGAGGTGTTGAGCGCATACTGTAAGCATCCTGCACTTTGCATTTTACCCTGCCTTCGGCTAAATCGCCGCCTTTAACAATTTTATTAATCGCCATTGCAGAACGAACAGCTCCGGCAAAACCTCTCACTTCGTGAATTTTACGATCGTAAGGTTTCATATTAGCTTTAAGCGCCTCAAGCGACATAGCTGCAGCGATTTCTGCCTGACGCAAAAACCGATCTGCATCATACAAAAATAAAGCACTCATGGCTGTTAGCACATTCGATCCGTTTATGGTGGCTAATCCATCTCTGGCTTGTAATCCTGGTATTTCAATCCCGGCACGATCCAATGCTTCTTTTCCGGAAAGCAATTCACCTTTATAATAGGCTTTGCCCTCACCCATCATCAGTAATGCGATCTGCGACATAGGAGCCAAATCGCCGGAAGCACCAACACTTCCTTTACGGCAAACGTAAGGTGTTACGCCCCTATTCAGCATTTCGACCAAAGTCTGGGTAATTTCAGGTCTGCAACCTGAATGACCATGCGCATGCACATTGATTCGTCCGAGCATCGCTCCCCTAACCCAATCTTCGGGCATGGACTCTCCTATCCCAGCAGCATGGTTATAAATCAGATACTTCTGAAAATCCTTTACCTGATCATCATCAAGTACCATCTCAGAAAACTCTCCGATACCGGTATTTACACCATACATAATTTCTTTGGCTTTGATTTTTTGCTCAAGCATAGCACGACATTTTACAATGCGCTCTTTAGCAAGGGTGTCAAGTTCAACCTTACGATGATGTCGGGCAACATCAACAACATCTTCAATGGTAAGTCCAGCTCCTGTAATGATAAGATTCGGTTTCATTTAAGTATTGGTTTTCGTTAAACGTTCAATTTTCAACAAGCTAAATTAGAGAAATAAGCTTATGCAAGCAAAGATTTGTAATTTTGCACCTTCAAATCAAACCCAATGTCAATGCAAAACGAAAGCCTTAACTCCATTCAGGATCAAATCAATACAACTCCGGCTTTGCTCCTCTATTTTTTTAGCGACAGATGCGCGCCATGCATCAGTCTGCGCCCAAAAGTTGAACAATTGCTCAATGATAACTATCCTGCTATGAAACTAATTTACATCGATTCGGAGAAACAGCCAGAAATCTCAGGGCACTTCGGCGTTTTTTCCAATCCTACGCTTCTATTGATTTTCGATGGACACGAACACCAGCGACTTAGTAAATACGTTGCCATACCACAACTTGATGCTGCTATCAACAGGCCCTACAGTTTATTGATCGATTAGGAAAATCAAATTCCTTGCATCAATGCATCCGGGATGTTAAGTGGCACTTCCCTCAGAAATAAAACAGACTTGGCAATTTCGGGATACATAACCTTGTCATTTTCAATAAAATCGACTTTTTCACGATATGCCCGCACAATAAAATTTTCACGAAATCAGATGATCTGGCAGGTCTTCTGAACTCATGCCTGAGCTGCATTGGAAAAGTTCAATTGCCAAAATTCTTTCCAGATTCAAACTACACGTAAGGCTTTGGCTTGCAGCATTTGCACCCATACTCACGTGATCTTCCTGTCCTTGCGACTTTACTCGATGGAATCCACCGAAGCAGGTGTGCACAACTGTTTGTTTTGGCTCACCAAACTTGCAGCGGTATATTGTGGAATCATAAACCTGAATTCAGGCCGGGTTTTGCAACCAAAATGGCGGCAAGCCACGTTTGCCATGCAAAAAGCTGATAGGTTCTGGTGTTCGCTGATATTACCCCACTCACTAAGCGCAATTGCAAGATTATCCAAGGCAAGCGCCAATGGCTGTCCGTGGAAATTAACCGGCCGAAATAATCAGATCATCGTCAGGGAAAATGGTGGATTATCTGTTACAGCATTGATTTCATTGCTAAAAACATACGCTACATAATTCACCGAATCTTGGAAGCGCCATGAACCTGAGGAATACACCTGTAGGAATAGGGATCCTGACATGAGCTTTTCTGGAAATCAACTCACTTCCTTCAAGTAATTTCCTGAAGCGGTCTGCTGTGGCTATCTGACCTTGTGATGCCTGATTTGATGCACCTGATCGTAAAAGGCTCATGCGCCCATCAAAGCTTCGAGCGATAAGGCGCCAATGATATCTGCCAGCATGGAAAGCCTGAAGGTTTTGAGCAAAGTAAAAACGCCATAAGCACTCATAAACTGGGTTCCATTAAGCAGGGCCAAGCCCTCTTTGGATTGTAATTTGATCGGTTCCCCATCCAAAGTTTTGAAGGACTTTTTCTGCCGGCTGCCGCTCACCTTGAAAATATACCTCCCCTTACTTCGCCAAAGGCAACGAAAGATGAGCCAGCGGAGCCAAATCGCCGGAAGCACCCAAAGAACCCATTTCGTAAACAACCGGAATCACATCATTATTATAGAAATCAATTAAGTCTTTCTGACCGTAAGCCTTTGCACCCCGGAATGACCATAAGAAAGACTCTGCACTTTGAGCAAAAGCATCAGCTTAACAATCACTGGATCAACCAAATCACCAGTGCCACAAGCATGCGACATTACCAGGTTTTCCTGAAGCTGTCCTAACCTTGATTTTGAAATACTGGTATCGCAAAGTGAACCAAATCCAGTGTTAATACCATAAACTGAACTCTTCCTGATTTGCAATTTTTTGATCGAGATAGGTGCGACACTTCTCTATTTTGGCAGCGGACTCCTCTGAAAGCGCAATTTTATGCCCTTGCTTAATTATGTCGAAAATTTTTGAAAAGTAAGTTTATCTGAAGAAATATAATGTGTTTGCATGATGGTTAAATTTTTTTGTAAACAAGAAAATGTGAAAGCATAAGCCTATTATGGCCTAAACCCATACAAACAAAGCTTTTCTGTTAAGGTTAATCAGAAAGTCGAGCATTAAGGTAAGGGTCATCAGGAGATTTTACAAGTCAGAAAGCTTTTCAATCAAGTTATCTTTAAAAATAGTCCACTGCTCGTCCGGTTTGCATCTGCTTAACTGTAAACTGATTGTTCTCCATTTCTGATTCACCGGCAATGATTACAATCGGGATTTGTTTTTAATTCAGCGTAACGAAGTTGCTTCCTCTTGATTTTGTCATCCGGATAAATTTCTGCACTAAACCAATTGACTCTTAATTTTTGCAGATAAGGCAAACAGAAGGCCAGTTCTTTCGCCCCAAAATTTAAAAAAATCACTTGCGTTGATTGCATAGCCTTTTCAGGAAAAAGATCGAGGCTTTGCATCACGTCAAATATCCGATCTGCACCAAAACTGATACCCACTCCCGACATCAGGCATTCCGAAAAACACCGGTAAGTTATGTCATATCTTCCTCCGCCACAGATACTCCCCATTGGTACGTCAAGTGCTTTTATCAAAATTGCTCCGGTATAATAATTTAAACCTCTTGCCAAGGTGAGGTCGAGCTCAACGGGCATTTCTACATTCATGTTTTCGAGATAGGCAAAGAGTTGCCTTAGTTCCTCAATTCCCTTTGCTCCAATTTCATTTTTCCCGATCAGTTGCTCCAGACTTGTCAGCTTTTCGGCGGTAGTTCCTTCCATAAAAAGCACAGGCTGAAGTAATTCGACAGCCTTTTCACTCAAACCCTTTTCCCGTAGCTCAGCATTCACCTGATCAATTCCAATCTTATCCAGTTTGTCAATAGCAATCGTAATGTCGATTAAAGCATCCGGCCTCCCAATATACTCGGCCAATCCCGCCAAAACCTTCCGATTATTAATCTTGGTTACTACATTAATCTTCAATCTGTTAAAAACATCATCCACCAGTTGCACTAATTCGGCTTCGTTGATAAGTGCATCACTACCAACCACATCAACATCACATTGATAAAACTCGCGATAACGTCCTTTCTGTGGTCTGTCGGCGCGCCAAACTGGCTGAATCTGATATCTTCTAAACGGAAAGCTGATGTCGTTGCGGTATTGTACTACAAACCTGGCAAAAGGAACCGTTAAATCATACCGCAATCCTTTCTCAGTAATTTTTGGACTCAAATTTTCAGAAGACTGATTTCCAATATCTTCTACACCTGATAGAAAATCTCCAGAATTTAAAATCCGAAATAAGAGTTTATCCCCTTCATCCCCGTACTTTCCGGTAAGCGTGGAAAGATTTTCCATCGCTGGTGTCTCAATCGGTTCAAAACCATATAGTTTGAACACTTCCTTTATTGTTGTAAAAATATAATCCCGGCGAGCCATGACAGCCGGGGCAAAATCTCTTGTTCCTTTTGGTATCGTAGGTTTCTGAGCCATAATTTGCTTATTATTCTAAGAGCCGCAAAGGTAAGAAAAAGCCGGTTGGCATGCTATCAGCAAACTGTATAGGATAATTGCAAGAAAAATAGACTTGAAAAATCAGTAACCGAGCTTTGCTTTCAGGTTTTGCAGATATTCCGCTGCAATTGGATCACCTTCAGCGGGAGCCCAGGTAGCAAAATGTTTATCAATTTTTGGATCGTAAGGCCCGTCTTTCACCTCATAAGCCACCGATCCGGGCTCCATTGAAATAATACTGTGCCAGGTGCGGGGTGGAATTTCACAACCATAATTACCCGAAGAGGCATCCAGTAAAATATGATCCCTGATACGTCCATCATCCTCAAATTCAATAACTATTATTTTTCCTCGCAAACAAAAAAAAGCTTCTGATTTATCCGGATTTTCATGCTTATGAGGCTGGATATACGTTTCGGGTTCCATGGCATTTAGCATCCGCTGCATTAATGCTTCTGGCTTATCATGAAAATTCAGGTTCGTCCGCATCCTGCTTGATTGCTTTGCCTTTTCTGACACGCTGTTAAGTAAACTTTCGTCGATTTTAATCATGGTTTTTCTTTTGTTTCGGCCAAATTATTTCGTCTAAAATCCGCTTTGGTACAATGTGATTTCCGGATTGATTTGAATAATAAGCGATTGACCCATCAGCCTTTAAATCTTCCAGCTCAATGGTTTGATTTGGTTTGCCCAAAGCTATCACCATCATGATATCCAAATTTTTATCCAGATTAAAATGCTTTGACAAAGCATATTTATTTACCGTCCTGATAATACAACCACCAAAACCAGCAGCCGTGGCACCAAGCAAAATTGTTTGAGCAGCAATACCAGCATCGAATTCAGCCTGTTCGTTTAAGTTCTTATCCAGCATTACAATTATATAAGCCGAAGGACGCTCATCGGGTGCAGGGCCTTCCCAATTTTTCAAATACCAGGCCCATTTAAGCTGATCAAAAGTAAAATCAAGTTCTTCTTTACCTAAAACCAACAGGTATTTCAACGGCTGGAGGTTTTTGGAAGAAGCTGCAAAACGCGTGAGTTCAACGAGTTGTTTCAATAGCTTTTCATCAGGCACAGGATGTTGTAAGAATTTTCTGTAGCTTCTGTTTTTTCGAAAAAGTTCAAATATTTCATGAGGTATCTCGGCCATCTGGAATAATTTATGCAAAGTTAAATTTTAGTCTGATTTGAGTTCTCAAAGCATACAACAAATAAAAGCAGATAAGTACATATGAAAATATCTACAATTATTAAAACTCATTCTAAATTGACTTTAAAATCAATATTTATGGATTGCCGGAAATGCGAAAGGTATTATTTTAGCGCCTTCATTTAAAAAATTGAAACTTATGGACCATCACCATCTTGAAGTTATTCCGCTTTGGGCATCTATTCCCTTTGCGATTATATTACTCTTTATTGCCATTGGGCCGCTGTTTTTTCACCATTGGTGGGAGAACAACCGCAACAAGTTAATTGTTTCTCTGGCTTTAGGTATACCAACATCTGCCTGGCTTATTTATAATGGTTTATCACATAATCTCATTCACCAGATGTTGTTTGATTATGTACCATTTATCATCCTTTTGGGATCGTTGTTTGTGATTACAGGAGGCATTCAGCTCAAAGGTGATATTGAAGCCAAACCCGCAATCAACACCTTATTTTTAGGAATTGGAGCCGTGCTGGCAAGTTTTATGGGAACGACAGGTGCAGCGATGCTTTTGATCCGTCCTGTGATAAGAACCAACTCCGAAAGAAAATTCAAGGTTCATACGATTCTGTTCTTTATTGCGATCGTAGCCAATGCCGGTGGTATGCTTACCCCGCTTGGTGACCCGCCACTTTTCCTGCTCTATTTGCGCGGCGCGCCATTTGAATGGTTCTTTAGCCTCACCAAAGAGTGGGCTTTTGTTAACGGAGTTTTATTGGTAATCTATTACCTGCTCGATTCCTATTACCACAAAAAAGAACCTATTAGCAATATTATAAAAGACCGCACTCATGTTGAACCTATTAGCATGAAAGGAACTTTCAACTTCCTTTTCCTGCTTGGTGTTGTTTTTTCTGTGGCTTTCCTAAATCAAAACTACGTTGATGCTATCCACGACAACCACTACATTGGTTTTATTCGTGAAGCAGCTATGTTGTCATTTGCTGGCCTATCCTCTATTTCACCAAAAGCAACTCCGAATCGACAAATTTACCTGGGGACCAATTATCGAAGTGGCCTTCCTTTCTAGGAATTTTTGCCACAATGGTTCCTGCACTTTTTATGGCTTAACGCAAATGCCGAATCGCTGGGCGTAAATGGTGCCGCCATGTTTTACTACGCAACGGGGCGGTTTGAGTGCTTTCTCTCGACAATGCACCAACAGCACTTGCGTTCCATAAACTGGCGCTCGGATTGCCTGTGTCAGCTGATGCTCATTTAGTAGCTGGCATTCCGGTAGATATACTCACAGCGATTTCATTAGGAGCTGTATTTTTGGGGCAATGACGTATAATGGAAACGGCCCTAACTTTATGGTAAAAGCTATTGCTGAGGAAAATAAGATTCCAATGCCAAGCTTCTTCGGGTATATGTTTAAGTTTTCGATTATTGTACTATTACCCGTTTACATCCTCACCCAATTGCTCTTTATCTAGCAAATTTGATTCGCAAAAAGAGAAAAGGCTGGAAATAATTGATTTCCAGCCTTTTTTATTTTCAACTAATCTGCTTTGAGTTTCTTATATCTGATACGCGTTGGCCCTTTATCGCCCAGCCGTTTGCGTTTGTTTTCTTCATATTCTGTATAGCCTCCTTCGAAGAAATATACCTGCGAGTCGCCCTCAAAAGCAAGGATATGTGTTGCCACACGATCTAAAAACCAGCGGTCGTGCGAGATGATAACTGCACAACCTGCAAAGTTTTCAATTCCCTCTTCAAGTGCACGCAGTGTATTTACATCAATATCGTTGGTTGGCTCATCAAGTAACAAAACATTGGCTTCCTGTTTTAGCGTGAGTGCAAGGTGCAGCCGGTTTCGTTCACCACCAGAGAGCACACCAGCCTTTTTATTTTGATCTGTTCCGCTAAAATTAAAGCGTGAAACATAAGCTCTGGAATTCATGGTTCTGTTACCCAGCTTGATTTCATCATGTCCGCCAGAAACTATTTCGTAAACACTTTTCTCGGGATCAATATCAGCGTGAGCCTGATCAACATATCCGATTTGAACAGTTTCGCCAATTTCAAAACTACCCTTATCAGGCTTTTCAAGGCCCATCATCAGGCGGAAAAGGGTTGTTTTTCCGGCTCCATTTGGACCGATTACACCAACAATTCCTGCGGGTGGAAGACTAAAACTGAGATTTTCGTAAAGCACCTTATCGCCATAAGCTTTCGAAACCTGATTAAACTCAAAAACTTTATTCCCCAAACGAGGTCCATCGGGAATAAAAAGCTCGAGTTTTTCCTCTTTTTGTTTGACATCTGCATTGAGCATTTTCTCGTAAGATGACAAACGCGCTTTCGATTTTGCATGACGTGCTTTAGGAGCCATTCGCACCCATTCCAACTCCCTTTCGAGCGTTTTACGCCTTTTGGAGGCAGTTTTTTCCTCCTGCTCCATACGTTTTGTCTTCTGTTCGAGCCACGAAGAGTAATTACCTTTCCATGGAATGCCCTCTCCCCTGTCGAGTTCGAGTATCCAACCAGCAGCATGATCCAGAAAATAACGATCGTGAGTTACTGCTATAACTGTTCCTTTATATTGCTGCAAGTGCTTTTCGAGCCATTCAACAGATTCAGCATCCAGGTGGTTGGTGGGCTCATCCAGCAACAGAATATCCGGCTCGCTGAGCAGCAAACGACACAAAGCCACCCGGCGACGCTCACCACCTGAGAGGTTTTTTATCGGCGCGTCACCTTCCGGACAGCGCAAAGCATCCATTGCTCGCTCCAGCTTGCTATCCAACTCCCAGGCATCTTTCTGCTCGATCAGATCTGTCAAACGGCCTTGCTCTTCAATAAGTTTATTCATTTCATCATCAGAAAGTGGCTCCATAAACTTATTGTTAACCTCCTCATAAGCCTTCAGCAAATCAACCACTTCCTGCACTCCTTCTTCAACGACCTCGCGCACTGTTTTTGAATCATCCAGCTCCGGCTCCTGATCAAGCATACCTACCGAATAGCCCGGCGAAAAAACCACCTCGCCATTATAAGACTTGTCTTTTCCGGCAATAATTTTCAACAAAGTAGATTTTCCGGAACCGTTCAGGCCTATGATGCCAATTTTAGCTCCATAGAAAAATGAAAGGTAAATATCCTTTAAAATCTGACGGGAAGGCGGGATTATTTTACTCACTCCCACCATTGAAAAAATAATTTTTTTGTCGTCCGACATATATTTGATTATTAGTTTAATGACTTATTTACTGAACAGCAAAATTACAAATCTTTTTACCCTTAGGTATTATGAAGCAAATCTTTAAAGCTCACATTTAAACGCGTTTAAATGTGAGCTTTAAAGATTTGCTTCATAATACCTAAGGGTAAAAAGATTTGTAATTTTGCTGTTCAGTAAATAAGTCATTAAACTAATAATCAAATATATGTCGGACGACAAAAAAATTATTTTTTCAATGGTGGGAGTGAGTAAAATAATCCCGCCTTCCCGTCAGATTTTAAAGGATATTTACCTTTCATTTTTCTATGGAGCTAAAATTGGCATCATAGGCCTGAACGGTTCCGGAAAATCTACTTTGTTGAAAATTATTGCCGGAAAAGACAAGTCTTATAATGGCGAGGTGGTTTTTTCGCCGGGCTATTCGGTAGGTATGCTTGATCAGGAGCCGGAGCTGGATGATTCAAAAACAGTGCGCGAGGTCGTTGAAGAAGGAGTGCAGGAAGTGGTTGATTTGCTGAAGGCTTATGAGGAGGTTAACAATAAGTTTATGGAGCCACTTTCTGATGATGAAATGAATAAACTTATTGAAGAGCAAGGCCGTTTGACAGATCTGATCGAGCAGAAAGATGCCTGGGAGTTGGATAGCAAGCTGGAGCGAGCAATGGATGCTTTGCGCTGTCCGGAAGGTGACGCGCCGATAAAAAACCTCTCAGGTGGTGAGCGTCGCCGGGTGGCTTTGTGTCGTTTGCTGCTCAGCGAGCCGGATATTCTGTTGCTGGATGAGCCCACCAACCACCTGGATGCTGAATCTGTTGAATGGCTCGAAAAGCACTTGCAGCAATATAAAGGAACAGTTATAGCAGTAACTCACGATCGTTATTTTCTGGATCATGCTGCTGGTTGGATACTCGAACTCGACAGGGGAGAGGGCATTCCATGGAAAGGTAATTACTCTTCGTGGCTCGAACAGAAGACAAAACGTATGGAGCAGGAGGAAAAAACTGCCTCCAAAAGGCGTAAAACGCTCGAAAGGGAGTTGGAATGGGTGCGAATGGCTCCTAAAGCACGTCATGCAAAATCGAAAGCGCGTTTGTCATCTTACGAGAAAATGCTCAATGCAGATGTCAAACAAAAAGAGGAAAAACTCGAGCTTTTTATTCCCGATGGACCTCGTTTGGGGAATAAAGTTTTTGAGTTTAATCAGGTTTCGAAAGCTTATGGCGATAAGGTGCTTTACGAAAATCTCAGTTTTAGTCTTCCACCCGCAGGAATTGTTGGTGTAATCGGTCCAAATGGAGCCGGAAAAACAACCCTTTTCCGCCTGATGATGGGCCTTGAAAAGCCTGATAAGGGTAGTTTTGAAATTGGCGAAACTGTTCAAATCGGATATGTTGATCAGGCTCACGCTGATATTGATCCCGAGAAAAGTGTTTACGAAATAGTTTCTGGCGGACATGATGAAATCAAGCTGGGTAACAGAACCATGAA
>JAGYNM010000010.1 GCA_018399335.1 Bacteroidales bacterium
GTTTTTCACGCTTATCGTGTGGTATCAGAATAAGGCCACCTTTGTATTTACCCCTGCGGAGAATGGGGAAAGTGCGTAATTGCTTGACCTGAGAATAAGTGGCACGATTATGAAGCTGGAAATACCTGTTTCCCTGCTTTCGGGCTCTCTTCAACTGATTAAGATAGTTTTGCCGCGATTTATCCTTGAACAAGTGCGACAACATCAGCGCCAGCGAATCAACCTTGGCATCGAAAAGCGGCTGATCAATCAATGGAGAAGCTACATCCATGCGTACTTCAAACACGGGCACTGAAGTAGCCAACAATGAGCCGTCATCAGCCAATACATTACCCCTCAAGGCCTCCACATCAAAAACCCGGATTTCCTGTTTTTGGGCTTTCTCGCGCAACTCATCACCATATTTCACCTGTATGTAGGCAATACGGGCAATGATCGCGATTCCAAAAATCAGCATGAATCCGTAAAGCAGATACACCCGCCACAAAATATCTTTCTTTTCATCCATCATGGCGTATCCTCCTCACTGATGATGATTTTTCGAACCGGCTCTACAGATTCTTTCAGGCCACTTTTGCTTAGTTTATTCGCAATGGTAGATTGTTTTGTCTGCTGCATAAGCTCCGACTTGGCAGAAATATATTCGTAATGCAGCTCTTTGAGTTCGCGGTTCAGATTGTCAATCTTCCGGCTCATATCTTCTGCGTAATAACTGTTTGCGATATAAACCAATGCCAGCGCTGCCAGAAAAAACACAAAATTGATCTGCCTGCGCACCCAATCGTAAGCCAGAAAATCGCCGCCAAGCACATCCATAAATAGCCTGCCCGAAAAGCTTCTCTTCTTTTCTGCTACAGGCTTTTCCTTCGGAATTTCCTGCTTTTCGATCAGTACATTTACATTTTTAGCCATCTGATTTACGTTGTGCTATTCTTAGTTTTGCGCTACGTGCGCGGCTATTCTCGTTAACCTCTTCTTCCGAAGGGATGATTGGTTTTCGACTTACCAATTCCCAGGGAGTGAGGATATTTCCATAAAAATCTTTTTCAATTTTTCCGCTTGCGTTTCCTGCCCGCATAAAGTTTTTCACCAGCCTGTCTTCCAGTGAATGATAACTGATCACAACCAGCCGTCCGCCAGGTTTTATCACATCGGCACACTGGCCAAGAAATCTTTCCAGAACTGCCATTTCCTGATTGACTTCAATCCTGAGAGCCTGAAAAAGCTGGGCCAAAACTTTGTTCTCTCTGCTGCGCGGCAGAATGTGATCAACAGCCTTCCTAAGTTCTGCAGTAGTGCGAACAGGGGCATTTTGCCTTGCTGTTACAATAGCACCAGCCAATTGCCATGCCTGCTGTAGTTCTCCGTATTTTCTAAAAATATCCGTAAGCTGCTGCTGATCGTAAGTATTCACTATAATCTCGGCTGTAATTTCCTGCTGCTGGTCCATACGCATATCCAGCCGGCCATCAAAACGTGTCGAAAAACCCTTTTCAGCCACATCAAACTGATGGGAAGAAACACCCAGATCGGCCAAAATGCCATCAAGTTGTTTAGCGCCATTCAAGCGGATAAAATTTTTGAGGTACTGAAAATTCTGCGGGATAAAAACAAAGCGGGAATCGTTGATGCTATTGGCCTGCGCGTCGGCATCCTGATCAAAACCAAACAATTTGCCATTGGCTCCCAGTTTTTGAAAAATGGCACGTGAATGTCCGCCACCACCAAAAGTAACATCAGCGTACATCCCATCGGGTTGCACCTGTAATCCTTCAACGGACTCGTGAAGTAAAACCGGTTTGTGATACATGTTTATAAGCTTGTTTGGTCGACGCTTCCTAGTTTTTCAGTTGCCAATTTTTCGAATGCGTCCTGATCAAGGCTGTTGATACGTGCTTCGTATGCGGCCTTGTCCCAAAGCTCCATGTTACTGGTTAAGGAGGTCAAAATCACTTCTTTCTGAAGCCCACCTGTTTCAATCAGATTCTTAGGGATCTGTATCCTGCCTGTTCCATCCAGTTTCACCATTTTGGCACCGGCATTATACTTTCTCACCAATTCAACATTAGATCGCACAAACTGATTCAAAGCACGGAGTTTCTCCTGAGTCTTTGTCCAATCGCTCATCGTGTATAATTCAAGACACTGATCAAACAAGCCGGGACGAAGCACAAAGCCTTCCTCCGCAAGCTCGCCTAACTGCACCTTGCAATCTGCCGGAAGCATCAGTCTGCCCTTTGCATCCAGCTTACATTGATATTGACCGATTGGATAATTCAAAAAATTGACATTTTGTGCGATAAAATTAGTGCATTTTTTCCCACTATCTCCCATTTTATACCACAAAAGTTATCAAATGTTTCAAAAAACTGCACAAAAATTATCTGACCACATGTTATGATCTGATTTAGTGCATTTTACAATTGCAGAAAAATACCAGATTTGCTTACTGCCTGAGTATGAATCGGCTTTATTAACAATGCAATTTAGAAATACTTGATTTTCAGCCTCCTCAGTATGACAATTAGCTGTATATTTTTACTTGTTTTCAAAAAATGAAATACTCCCCATTTCAAACTACTTTTATATTGACTTTTAACAATACATTTTCTGTATTTTTGTTGGTTCATTAAGTAAGGCAGATGGCGGACAACCCACAAAAAATGAAATCACAAACTGATCAGCTGATTGATATTGAGGCTGTTTTCAGGCAAAAAAATCCGAAGCTTTTTAAGGCTATTCCGGCTTTTGTGTTTTCCTATTTAAAACGGGTGATCCATCAGGATCAGATTAACACCTTCATTCAACGATCAAAACATTTGTACGGCCTTGATTTTGTGGATGCTGCCATTGCTGAATTTAATCCAACAATTATCCTTAACGGCCTGGAAAACATTCCGTTAAACGATCGTATTATTGTGGCATCAAATCATCCCTTGGGTGGATTAGATGGCATTGCTTTGATGCAGGCCGTTGGTAAAGTGAGAACTGATATCAGGTTTCCGGTTAATGATATCTTACTCTATCTCGATAACCTGAAACCACTATTTATCCCCATCAACAAGCATGGAAGTAATGCAGAAAACATCCGTATTTTGAACGATACATTTGCCGGAGATGATGTGATTTGTTACTTTCCTTTCGGGCTGGTTTCCAGAAAAAAAGGTGGTAAAATTTATGATCTTGAATGGAAAAAGACTTTTCTGAGCAAGGCAAAAAAATACAAGAGGGTCATAATTCCAACTCACATCGCCGGAAGAAATTCAAGCTTTTTTTATAATCTATCCAATCTTCGCAAACGACTCGGCATAAAAGCCAATATTGAAATGCTGTATCTTGCAGATGAATTTTTTAAGCAATACAACAAAGAAATCATCATAACATTTGGACAACCCATTGATTACAAAGTTTTTGACAAAAGCAAGACTGATCAGGAATGGGCAATCCAATTGAGGAATTTCGTATATAAGTTAGGCAAAAATCCCCAGGAAACTTTTAATCCCGAAACCCACTACACCCTCGAATAATCTGAAAACCAATGCCATGAAATCGTTAATTGAACCGGTAAATAAAAATTTACTTCTCAAAGAGCTCACTAAAGAGCGCTTTTTCCGAAAGACTAACAACGGAAATAATGAAATTTACATTGTTTCTGATCACGATTCACCGCACTTAATGCAGGAAATAGGTCGGTTAAGAGAACTTACTTTCAGGGCTTCGGGAGGGGGAACCGGAAAAGAAGTTGATATTGATACATTTGACCTTGGAGAAAATGGCTTCAAACAGCTAATCGTTTGGAATCCAGATGAGTTGGAAATTATTGGTGGCTATCGTTTTATCGAATGTAAATACCTTCCTATCGATCAGGAAGGCAATGTTTATACGCCCACAGCAAAACTTTTTGCGTATTCTGAAAAATTTATTCAAGATTATCTTCCTTTCACAATTGAGCTGGGCAGATCATTTGTGCAGCCCGAATACCAGCCCACCAAAAACATGCGAAAAGGCATGTATGCACTAGATAATCTGTGGGATGGCCTTGGTTCGTTGATTCATCTTTTTCCTGAAACACGTTACTTTTTTGGTAAAGTCACGATGTATCCGCACTATGATAAAATGGCCAGAGATTTAATCCTTTACTTTTTAAATTACTATTTTCCGGACGAAGACAAGCTGGTTTATCCCAGAAATCCGTTATCGTATCATCATGAATTAAAAGCACTAAAATCAAGATTTTCAGGTAATTCATACGAGGAAGATTATAAAATACTCATGAAAATTGTTCGTGAACGTAAAGAAAACATCCCACCTCTGGTGAATGCGTATATGAATCTTTCATCAACGATGAAATGCTTTGGTACCGCCTTAAATCAAACTTTTGGAGCAGTTGAAGAAACTGGAATTATCGTAACCATTGGAGATATCTTTGACATCAAAAAAGATCGGCATTTACATTACGATCCAAACGAAAAACCATCACATCTGAAATGATTATCCAGGAAGCCCGTTTTTTGCAAAGCAATACGAAAATTGAAAAGTTACCCGAAGCGAAGTATCCTGAATACGCATTTATTGGAAGATCGAACGTAGGAAAGTCGTCGTTGATTAATATGCTGACAGGCAAAAAACAGCTGGCAAAAATTTCGTCAAAACCCGGTAAAACAATTACTATCAATCACTTTTTGATCGACGAAAGCTGGTATCTGGTAGATTTGCCTGGTTATGGTTTCGCAAAAAGATCGAAAGATGCACGCGAAAAATGGGCTCAAATGCTGCGACAATACCTCAGGCTACGCACAAATCTGATTTATATGTTCGTGCTGGTCGACAGTCGCATACAACCTCAGACCATTGACCTTGATTTTATCAATGAATTAGGTGAAGCTGGTATCCCATTTATTGTGGTTTTCACGAAAATCGACAAGCAAAGTAATCGCAAAACCATTGCTAATGTGCAGGCCTTTCAAAAAGCTTTAGAAGAAAACTGGGAAGAACTACCCAAAACCATACTCAGTTCTTCACTTAAAGGAACAGGAAAAGATGAGATTTTAACAATAATATCCTCTGGCAATCAAGTATTTAATCAGAATGATATTTCTACCAGTACCTGATTTTTTACAACACGTTGACCTTTTTCTACATTCAGCACTTTCACTTCTCCCGAAAAAGGCGCCCTAATTTCGTTGAGCATTTTCATGGCTTCGAGTACCACTAAAGGATCTCCCTCCTCAACTTTTTGCCCTGCTACAACATACACTTCGGTGATTGTGCCAGGAATAAATGCTTTCATCACGCCCGGAACTATTTCAGCATAAGGCTTGCGGGCGTTGTACTTATTCGTGAGGGTAGTTTTATATTTTACGTGATCAATAATTAGTGTTTCGTATTTCACCTTTGTTGCCACAACTTCTTCTTTTTTCATACGCTTAAAGCTTTAATTAAGTGCATATTACTATAATTTCAAACACTTCTTCACTACAAAGAAGCTCAAAGTAAAAGATGGCTTTTAGAACGGTGGAATACCGTGCTTTTTCATTGGCACTTCTACGATTTTATCTTTTGAAATATCCAATGAATGAATCAACATCCTACGTGTTTCAGCCGGTTCAATCACAGCATCAATATAGCCATAAGCTGCTGCTACATAAGGATTTGCAAATTTATTCTTATACTCTTCCACTTTCATCTTACGCATTTCGTCTGGGTTTTCTGCAGATTGAATTTCCTTGCGGAAAATAATATTGGCAGCACCTTCAGGACCCATTACCGCAATTTCGGCAGTTGGCCATGCAAACACAAAGTCGGCTCTTAAATGATGTGAGCACATGGCGATATAACCACCACCATAGGCCTTGCGCATGATAACGGTAATTTTTGGAACAGTTGCTTCAGAATAAGCATACAACACTTTGGCACCGTGGCGAATCACACCGGCATGCTCCTGATCAATTCCAGGCAAATAGCCCGGAAGGTCAACCAGAGTTACCAAAGGAATATTAAACGAATCGCAATAACGGATAAAACGGGCTGCTTTGTCGGATGAATCTACATCGAGCACACCGGCCAACACATTAGGTTGATTAGCAACAAAACCCACAGTATCGCCATTCACGCGACCAAAACCGATAACGATATTGGCGGCAAACAATTCCTGAACTTCTAAAAATTCAGAATCATCGGCCAATGCCCTGATAACATCACGCACATCGTAAGGCAGGCGCGGATCTGTAGGCAAAATGGTGTCAATTTTATAATTTCTTGTTTTTGGAGCTTTTTTGGGGAAACGCTCAGCCTTTTTCATATTATTCCAAGGAATAAAACTAACAAGCTGTTTGATCTGACTGAAGCATTCTTCCTCACTTATAGCATAAAAATGAGCATTCCCGGTTATTTCAGAATGCACACGCGCTCCTCCAAGTTCCTCCATCGAAATTTCTTCACCCAAAACAGTCTTGATCACTTCGGGGCCTGTGATAAACATCTTGGAAATGTTTTCGACCACAAAAACAAAATCTGTGAGTGCCGGCGAGTAAACTGCGCCTCCGGCGCACGGGCCTAAAATAACAGAAATCTGAGGAATTACGCCTGAAGCTTGTGTGTTACGATAGAAAATCTCACCATAACCAGCCAAAGAGTTTACCCCTTCCTGAATACGCGCACCTCCGGAATCGTTAATTCCGATCAAAGGTACTTTGAGTTTCATGGCATGATCCATTATTTTGGTGATCTTTTTTGCATGCATCCAGCCCAAAGATCCCCCTGCTACGGTAAAATCCTGTGCATAGATACACACAGGGTGACCGCTCAGGGTTCCCGTCCCGGTGATAACTCCATCACCCGGCAGGTATTTTTTATCCATGTCGAAATCCTTGGCGGCATGTTCTACAAATAAATCATACTCGTGAAAAGATTTTGGATCAAGCAAGGCAATGATACGCTCACGAGCGGTTAGTTTTCCAATTGCTTTTTGCTTTTCGATGGCTTTGTCGCCCCCACCCATCAGGGCATCGCGCATACGCCGTTGCAACTCAGAAGTCTTCTGTTTAATCCCCATGCTGGTATTTTTTGGTTCAGTAATCCTGAATAGATTTCAACATCAATTTTGTATATGGTTAGGAAAAACTATCATCGTTGATAGCTTCCTAAGCATGCAAAAATAAGCCAAATATAAAAAATAACAACTTTTCATTTTTATTGATCAAAAGGATCATTCGAAAAGCAGGCTTGCAACAAGCATTTTAAGGCAAACTTTCACCATATATTATAAGGGAAGTTTTTTTGACGTAAAAATTTCAAACGTTTTCGAAAATAAAAAAAGCCGGCAATAACCGGCTCAATTTTTTCAAAATTATATCGTTCTAAATGCCTCTATCTATTGACAACCAGCTTCTTGGTAAAAGTTGCTCCGTCATTTATTGTAAGGCTATAGAAATAAATTCCTTCCGGCAAATCTGAAACCGTCAGTTGAATTTTTCCTGATTTACCATTAACAGCTTGTTTCAAAATCTCCTGACCAACGATATTGAACAACTTCACCTCAGCCATCTCTACACCGCTTGGAAATTCGTAATCAATAGTGAACTGATCTGTTGCGGGATTTGGATATGCACTGCTAATCAATGCTTTTGACAGCAAATCATCCAACGATGTGGGACTAATTACATAACTTACCAAAAAATAAACCTGATCATCCGGCTCGTTTTCATTGAAAAAGGTGTATTTAACGGTAGATGTTCCGGCATTTCCCTGCGGTAGGTAATGACCGGCAAATACAGTTTCAGGTGTCATTTCACCCGCAGTAATAGTATAGGCATTCGGCGATTCCGTTACATCATCCGGATAACAGGCTTCCCAACACAAATAGTTAGTAGATCCGGTTACAACATCGATATCTTCACGACGGGCTTTTACTTGCATGTCTCTATCAGTATTGTTTTTGACCAGCACATGTGAGAGAAATTCCTCATAAATATTATCAGTCATTTCGCCATCTACATAAACAGTAGCTCCGTTTTCGATGTCCTGACCATCCCAATGTAAGCTCAAAGAAGTGCTTACAGGAGCTGTGATATTGTACTCAACAAAAAATGATACTTGTTCATCTTCGTTCGACTCATTGAAAAAAGTATATTTAACCGTTGAAACACCAGCATTTCCCTGAGGCAGATAATGTCCGGCAAAAACGGTTTCAGGTGTCATTCCACCAGCTGGAATTGAATACGCATTAGGCGATTCTGTAACATCATCCGGATAACAGGCTTCCCAACATAAATAGTTGGTTGATCCTTCAACAACATCTACATTGGCTCTTCTGGCTTTAACCTGCAAGTCTCTGTCTGTTTCATTTTTAACCAAAACATGCGACAAAAATTCTTCATAAACATTATCAGATAGTTCAGCATTAAGAACAACTGTCGATCCGTTAGGAATAAGCGCCCCATCCCATTGCAAACTTAAAACCTGTGCTCCTGCAGAACCGATGGAAAGCAAAAAAATCAGAAAGAATAAAACTTTTTTCATATCAAAACCTTAATAAATTATTACTGGTATTTATTTACAAAAATCGTGCTAAAATTTTAAATCAATTCCTCTTCAGTTCAGACAACTTATCCGCAGAAAATGTTGTCTTCACTAATAAATAATTTGCAAGTTTAAATATTTTTTTAGTTTTGTAGTACTTCAACACCTAAATTACGTCTTATGAATAATCGTTTTACATTATTAATGCTTCTGGTCATTATCCCATTACTGGGCTTAACCCAAGTGCCACGGATGCTGTTATCTGAGAATTTCACCAGCACTACCTGTGGCCCCTGCGCTTCACAGAATCCGGCTTATGATGCGCTTTTGAGTGCTAATGAGGATATAATAACCTCAATCAAATACCATATGAGCTGGCCGGCTCCGGGCAACGACCCCATGTATCTTCACAATACTGTTGATAATAATGCCCGCAGAACTTATTATGGCATTAACTCCGTTCCACATTTGTATATGAGCGGGAATTTGTTTCATGGAATGCCGGCTCAGGTAAGCCAGGCAATGATTGACAACTACGCCACAAACAATCCATCTCCTTTCGAAATTATTATGCAGCACCGTTTATCAGATGATCAGGATAGTGTTTATGTTACTATGCTTATCAGAGCCGATCAGGCTGTGAGTGGCAATTTGGTTGCGCAAATTGCCGTGATTGAAAAAAATGTCAGCTTTTCATCACCTCCCGGAACAAATGGCGAAACACAATTTCATAATGTGATGAAAGCCTTGATTCCTTCCCGCAGCGGGACAAGTCTTCCAGATTTTGAAGAAGAAGATTATTATATCGTTGAAGCGGCATGGGAATTAGCCAATGTTTACGACATCAATGAAATTGCTGCTGTGGGATTTGTGCAAGACAATACTTCCAAACATGTGCATCAGGCTGCCAATAGCAGTGCTGATCCACTCACTCCTTTTTACGCCAATGATGCGGCAGTTAAAAATATCAGTAATGCCACCAGCGTGAATTGCAGCGGTACTATGGAACCTTTTATCACCCTTGTAAATTATGGCTCTGAAACTTTAACCAGTGCCACGCTGGAGTTTTCTGTAAACGGCGAGCCTGTGCATAGCATGGACTGGGCCGGCTCACTGGATTTTTTGCAAACAACAACAGTAGAAGTTGGTGAACTTGCTTTCTTCCTGCAGGATGAAAATAATTTGGAGATCCTTATCAGCGGAACTAATGGTGTTGGCGATGATTATCCAAAAAATAATGTCATGAATTATGAATTTATGCAATCGCCCAATGTAAACGGGGTTAATGTAAGTTTGTTTATCCTGCTCAACAATGCTCCGGAAGAAACCAGCTGGGAGCTGCTTAACCAAACCGGTGAAGTGGTACAATCCGGCGGCCCCTATACCAACCCTAACAGTGTGGTTAGCATGCCCTTGGAGGTTTCTGATTTAGGCTGCTACGAGTTTATCATGTACGATGCAGGCGGCGATGGACTTTGCTGCGGCCAGGGAACAGGTTATTATGCTGTACTTGGTGCTGATAGCGATCCCTTGTTTACAGGACAGTCGTTTGGTTCAATCGACAGAAACGAATTTGCATACGGCTATGTAGGGCAAGATGAAATTGCTTCAGCTTCAAGTTTACAAGTTTATCCAAATCCTCTTGAAAGCGGAAGCACTTTGTACTTCAGTCTGGAAAGCGCTTCAGCAGTAAAAGCCGAAATATACTCCATTACCGGAAAACAAATGGGCTTGGTTGATTTCGGAAAGTTGAGTGCCGGCAGTCATTCACTGGATCAGTTAACCGACAATCTAGCCAAAGGCATGTATATCCTTTCGCTCGAATATAATGGACAAAAACACGTTGAAAAGGTCAGTATTCAATAGTCTATATAAATGATAAAAGGCCGGTCTCCAATAGGGTTCCGGCCTTTTTTTATGACATACAAAAATGTCTAAAAACTTAAATGTCGAGCTTTTCGATTAGTTTTTCGTCAGCGAAATTCGGGAGCGTAACTTTTAGGCGAGGTTCCTGCTCCATGGCACGTTTTATAGCAAAAACAGCTTCTTCATTTCGTGCCCAGCTACGACGCGCAATACCATTGTTTACATCCCAGTGCAGCATCATCCTCAGGCGGCGGTCTGCTTCGGCTGAGCCATCAAGCAACATCCCGAAACCACCATTGATCACTTCTCCCCAGCCAACACCACCACCATTATGGATAGAAACCCAGGTAGCACCTCTGAAGGAATCTCCGATAACATTCTGAATCGCCATATCTGCCGTAAAAGCTGAACCATCATAAATATTGGAGGTTTCACGGTATGGAGAGTCAGTACCTGAAACATCATGATGATCTCTTCCCAACACCACGGGTGCACTAATCTCGCCGTTTGAAATGGCCTCATTAAAGGCTGCTGCAATTTTTGTTCGCCCTTCAGCATCAGCATACAAAATCCGCGCCTGCGAACCCACAACCATTTTATTCTTTTGCGCCTCCCTGATCCAATGAATATTATCATTCATTTGCTGGCGGATTTCTGCAGACGCTGTTTGCGCGATTTCTTCGAGCACTTCACAGGCAATTTTATCAGTTAATGCCAAATCCTCTGGCTTTGAGGATGTACATACCCACCTGAAAGGACCAAAACCATAATCAAAGCACATAGGGCCCATAATATCCTGCACATACGAAGGATATCTAAACTTTCCATTTTCGCCCATGATATCAGCTCCGGCTCTGCTACTCTCGAGTAAAAAGGCATTCCCATAATCAAAGAAATACATCCCTTTTGCTGTCAATCTGTTGATTGCATCAACCTGTCGGATCAGGGATTTTTTTACCCATTCTTTGAATTGTTCCGGATTATTGGCCATCATTTTGTTAGCCTCTTCATAACTTAATCCGGCAGGATAATATCCACCAGCACAGGGGTTATGAAGCGATGTTTGATCCGATCCCATATCAACGGTTATCTGCCGTTCGGCGAGTTTTTCCCACAAATCAACCACATTACCCAGGTAGGCAATCGAATGTGGTGTGTTACGTTTTTGCCATTCCAGAGCCAAATCAATGGCCTGATCAGCATCTTCAACAATTTCGTCAACCCAGCCCTGCTCATGACGCTTGTAGGCAGCCTTTGCGTTAACTTCTGCCGTGATGCTAACCACACCAGCGATATTTCCGGCTTTGGGTTGCGCACCGCTCATCCCTCCAAGTCCTGCAGTTATAAAAAGTTTTGGGCCGCCATGATGATCCGGATGCTGTTTCATCCTGCCGGCATTGAGCACCGTAATCGTAGTTCCGTGCACAATTCCCTGCGGACCGATATACATAAAAGAACCCGCCGTCATCTGTCCATATTGCGAAACGCCCAGTGCATTAAACCGCTCCCAATCGTCTGGTTTTGAATAATTTGAAATAACCATCCCATTTGTCACTACTACACGGGGCGCATCAGGATGCGAAGGAAAAAGTCCCATAGGATGACCGGAATACATAGCCAAAGTCTGATCGTCAGTCATGGTGGCCAAATACTGCATCGTGAGCAGGTATTGGGCCCAATTTTGAAACACTGCCCCATTTCCACCATAAGTTATGAGTTCGTGAGGATGTTGTGCCACAGCATGATCCAGATTGTTGCTAAGCATCAGCATGATAGCAGCAGCCTGCTTCGATTTATGCGGAAATGCATCAATACTTCTGGCAGAGATCGAATAATCCGGACGAAAGCGGTACATATAAATCCTGCCAAAATTTCGTAGCTCCTCCGCAAATTCAGGAGCAAGTACCTGATGATGCTTTGAATCAAAATAACGCAGGGCATTTTTCAAAGCCAGCTTTTTCTCTTCCCGGCTAAGGATATCTTTGCGTTTTGGCGCATGGTTAATGGATGGATCATAAGGCCTGGGCTGAGGCAATTCCTCAGGAATTCCTTGTAAAACAGCGCGATGAAAGGCATTCAATTCTTCAGTCATTTCCAAGTATTTTTTATTGCAGCAAAGTTAAGAAAAGCCCATCTAAAATAGCGCTTTGACAAGCGTTAAAGTAAATCAAGCTTAAATACTATCGCGGCTGCTTTCGATACTGTGCAACAATAAAGCTCTGGCTCTGAACAACTGAGCTTTAACTGTGCCCAGGGGAAGATGAAGTATTTCGGTAATTTCTTCGTAACTCAGTTCATCAAAATAACGCAGGGTAATCAAATTTCGATAGTGTGGTTTGAGCTTATCAACTACCTCACGCATCAGCCTGATTTTTTGTTTGTGCATCAAATCTTCTTCAGGATCAAGGGTTTCCGAAGGCAACTGCTGAATAAGTTCATCCTGATCTTCTGATCTCCACTTGTACTTATCTGCCGAAGGAATGCGATTATTACGCCTGAGGAAATCGATACAATTATTGGTAGCGATGCGGTAAAGCCAGGTAGAAAAAGCATAATCAGCTGTGTATTGCCGCAAATTTTTAAAGGCTTTCCCAAAAGCCTCAATAGTTAGGTCTTCGGCATCGTAATGATTGGCTGACATTTTCAGCATCAAAAAATAAATAGCATCCCGATACCGCTTAAGCAACTCAGCATAAGCCTGCTGATCTTTGTGATTGATAGCCTTGTCAATCAACACCAGATCGCGTTTAGCCTTCTCGGTAAGCTGATTATTTATTTCCATTTTGGCTTGCGTACGAATATATTTAACGTGAGTAGGAAAGGCGTAAAAATAACAAAAAAGAAATCAGCGGGTGGAATCCACCATGTCAATTCCGTTTCACCCAGCTTTTTGGCAATTTGTGCAAATAGTGTCCATTGTATCAAGGTTTTAAATAAAAACAAAAACAATAAAACCGCAGAGTTGAGCCAAAACCAATCAGCATAATAAAAGGCAGGATCAACAAACCAAAGGGTCACAAATAGCGCATAAAACAGGGAGGCACTTGCATTATAACCACCTAACAAAAGTTTGATTTTTGGAGCATAAAAACTTCCTGTCATCAAATGCCGGCGCTTTTGTCGGAACCATTCTGAAAAAGTTTTTTTGGGAACTGAAAGCATACGGTCTTCTGATTGAATTAAAACACTGGTATTGTGTTTGTTTGCAACCTGATGGATAAATAAATCATCGTCGCCCGATGCTATTTTATAATGTGAAGTAAATCCTTTATTGCGCAAAAACAAGGATTTGCGATACGAAAGGTTTCGGCCTACTCCCATATAGGGCAATCCGGCTAAAGCAAATGAAAGGTATTGAATAGCAATATGCAGCGTATCAAAACGAATAAGCTTGTTGAGCAGATTTTTAGCACTTTGGTAAGGGCCGTAAGCTAAAACCACTTCTGTTTGAGGGCTGTAAGCCGCTGTCATTTTCCTGAGCC
Organism: Bacteroidales bacterium; assembly: GCA_018399335.1. Classification (GTDB taxonomy): domain Bacteria; phylum Bacteroidota; class Bacteroidia; order Bacteroidales; family F082; genus UBA5536. Next base: position 13,869 of record JAGYNM010000010.1, read on the forward strand.
ACTGATCCGATTCGGGGTAGCAGTCAGCATCCGTGAGCACAAGCAAATCATGTTTGGCAGATTTTATTCCCATGCTGAGTGGAAATTTCTTTCCCTGAAAAAAATTCAGGCTTTGCCGCAGGTGTACGATTTTGAGTTTTGGTGCACTGCGCGCCAATTCATCAAGCAATTCGGCGGTATCATCGTCGGAGCAGTCATTTACTACCACCACTTCAAAATCGGGATAATCCTGCGCCAGTATCTCAGGCAAAAATCGCTGAAGGTTATGAAACTCGTTTCGTGCAGAAATTACAACCGAAACAGGTTCCAGGTCATTCTTCGACTCTCTAATCTTTGGTTTATAGAATGCCAAACGTGAGAAAAACACACCATAGAAGAAAAGCTGAGTAAAAATCACCAGTATAAAAGCCATCAGAAGCACAAACCCTATTGAATCGTAGATTATTATCATGCAACACTACCGTTTGGAACCAGCAAAATTATCCAAAGATTGCGGAACTCACACAATTCTTTTAAGAAACTAATGAACAGACCAACAAATCTTTTTGCAAAACCCTATATGCAACAAGCTGCCCTTTTCATAGGTGCAATAGCCTCAAAAAAACCCGTACTTTTGCGCAAATTTTTAAGCATGGATTTCGTAATCGATGGACTTGATAGCAAAAGCAATGCACGGGCAGGAATAATAACTACTGCGCACGGAACTATCGAAACGCCTATTTTTATGCCGGTTGGGACTGCCGGAACAGTAAAAGCTGTGCATCAGCGCGATTTGTATTCTGATGTGGAAGCACAAATTATTCTTGGTAATACCTATCATCTTTATTTGCGCCCCGGCCTGGAAGTTTTAGAGGCGGCGGGCGGTCTGCATCAATTTAATGGCTGGAACAAACCCATCCTGACCGATAGTGGTGGTTATCAGGTTTATTCGCTGAGTGCCAGACGCAAACTCACTGTGGAGGGCGTTACTTTTCAATCACATATTGACGGTTCGCGCCATTCTTTTACGCCCGAACGGGCTGTCGATATCCAGCGTCGTATTGGAGCTGATATAATCATGGCCTTTGACGAATGCACTCCCTATCCTTGCGATTACGATTATGCTGCACGTTCGATGGACATCACCCATCAATGGCTGAACCGCTGCCTGAAACAAATGAATGAAACAGAACCCCTTTACGGTTACGATCAAACGCTGTTTCCTATTGTTCAGGGATCAACCTATAAAGATCTTCGCAAAATTTCCGCTGAAACGATAGCCGCTGCCGGAGCTGACGGCAATGCCATAGGAGGGCTTTCAGTTGGCGAACCAGCCGAAATGATGTACGAAATGACTGAATTGGTTTGCAATATCCTGCCCAAAGATAAACCCAGGTACCTGATGGGAGTAGGAACTCCAGCTAATATTTTGGAAAGTATCGCACTTGGCGTGGATATGTTTGACTGCGTGATGCCCACCCGAAATGGCCGAAACGGCATGCTTTTTACCAGCAATGGCATACTCAATATGCGCAACGAAAAATGGAAAAACGACTTTAGCCTGATTGATGAAAACGGAACATCTTTTGTTGATACACAATATTCCAAGGCCTATTTGCGTCATCTGTTTGTGGCCGGCGAAATGCTCGGAAGCATGATAGCCAGTTTGCATAACTTATCCTTTTATCTTTGGCTGGTGCAAGAAGCCCGAAAACATATCTTACAAGGCGATTTTGCCAGCTGGAAACAACAAATGATTCCAAAAGTGACCCAACGTTTGTAGCCTATGAAGCTGATTGACTGGTATATCTTCAAAAAATTTATCGGAACATTTTTTTACGCAATATCCCTATTGATCATCATTGTGATCATCTTTGATATTTCTGAAAACATTGAAGATTTCCTAAAAAATGAAGCACCCGTCAAAGAAATTATCGTCGATTATTACATCAATTTTATCCCCTATTTTATAAACCTCTTTGTGTATCTGTTCACCTTTATTTCGGTGATATTTTTTACAAGCAAAATGGCCGGAAATAGCGAAATCATTGCGATATTAAGCAGTGGGATAAGCTTTATGAGGATGCTAAGGCCTTATTTTATGGCATCCTTGTTATTGGGTTTGCTTTCCTTTTATCTGGGCAATTTTCTGATACCAGAGACCAATGTCACGCGCCGGGCTTTTAAGGACAGGTATATGGAAGACCTCTCGAAGGATAAAGACCGGAACATCCATCTTCAGATTGAAAAAGGGGTTTTCATTTTTGTTGAAAACTACAACGTAAAACAGCAGACAGGCTATCGTTTCACCATCGAGCATTTCGAGGATGAAAAGATGACCTATAAGCTTTTGGCCGATCGCATCGAATTGGATACCACCCGCGGTCCAAATGCCTGGAAAATAATCAACTACACCAAAAGGTATATCAACGGCCTGGAAGAACACATAGAAAAAGGGATATCACTCGACACAACTTTAACCCTGCTTCCAACTGATTTATACAAGATTAAGGAAGATTTTGAGGTGATGAACTTTTGGGAGCTTCAGGAACATATCCGCAAAGAGCGTTTGAAAGGAAGCCCCGGCGTTGTAAATTATGAAGTGGAGATGCAGAAACGCATGGCCTCTCCGGCAGCTATTCTGATTCTCACCTTTATTGGCGCCGCTTTATCCAGCCGCAAAGTGAGAGGCGGCATCGGAATGCATCTGGGGCTGGGCATTGCCATCACTTTTTCGTATATCCTATTCATGCAGTTTTCAACAGTTTTTGCCACTTTCGGTAACCTCTCGCCTGTTTGGGCAGCCTGGATACCCAACACTTTGTATGCTATTTTGGGTGTTTACCTCATTATTAAAGCCCCAAAATAAAACGCTGTTTAAGTTAAGGCACCTGACAAAGCCGAATTTCTTACTTTTGTGATCTTAGAAAAATAACTTTATGGCATTCATCAGCACCGTTGCATCCTGGTTTATTAAAAAGCGGATGCATCAGATCGATCTCTTCATTAAATATCCGCACGAAGTTCAGGCTGAATGGTTTAAGCGCCTGATTATGACAGGAAAAAATGCTGAATACGGCAAAACATACGACTTTAAAAGTATTAAAACTCCGGAACAGTTTGCCCAGCGCGTTCCAATAAATAACTATGAAGCGCTCAAGCCTTTTATCGACAGGCTTCGCCAGGGCGAACAAAATATCCTTTGGCCCGAAGAAATAAAATGGTTTGCTAAATCATCGGGCACCACAAGCAGCAAAAGCAAATACATCCCCGTAAGCAATTCATCCCTGGAAGAATGTCATTTCAAAGGCGGCAAGGATATGCTAAGCATTTTCATCAATAACCATCCCGAAACGGAAATTTTTGACGGCAAAGGCCTGGTGATGGGCGGCAGCCACACCATCAGCGAAGTTAGCAATGCCTCCTTTTACGACGGCGATCTTTCTGCAATATTGATTCAAAACCTGCCTTTTTGGGTTCAACTGATGAAAACACCCAACCTGAGCATAGCGCTGATGGACGAGTGGGAACAAAAGATAGAGCTGATGGCCCGCGAAACCATGCAGCATGATGTAACCAGCATTTCGGGTGTGCCCAGCTGGACTTTAGTCCTGATCAAACGTATCCTTGAACTTACAGGCAAATCCAACCTCTCGGAAGTGTGGCCAAATCTTGAAGTATTTTTCCATGGAGGTGTTAATTTTGAGCCCTATCGCGAACAATTTCAGCAGTTGATTCCACACAGCGGAATGCATTATATGGAAACTTACAATGCCTCCGAAGGCTTTTTTGGGATTCAGGATCAAACGGCCAGCAAAGAACTTTTGCTCATGCTCGATTACGGCATTTATTATGAATTTATTCCGATGGAAACGCTTGAAGACGAACATCCCAAAGTGGTAGCCCTTCATGAAGTGGAAAAAGACCAAAACTACGCCCTCGTCATTACGACCAATGCCGGCCTGTGGCGTTATCTGATCGGCGATACCGTTACATTTACCTCGCTCAACCCATACAGAATAAGGATTACGGGAAGAACAAAAAATTTCATCAATGCCTTTGGCGAAGAGTTGATCATCGACAATGCTGAAAAAGCTCTGGCCATTGCCAGCAAAAAATGTCAGGTAAACATTTCAGACTACACTGCTGCCCCACTTTATTTTAGCGGAAAAGAATCTGCTGCTCACGAATGGCTGATCGAATTTGAACAAGCGCCCAAAAACCTGGATTTCTTTATTGAAACATTCGATAATGCTTTAAAATCGCTCAATTCAGATTACGAAGCCAAACGTTACCATAGTATGGTGCTCAGGCCACCTATGGTAAAAGCGGTTCCACAAGGCACTTTTTATAAATGGCTCAAAAGCAAGGGAAAACTCGGCGGGCAGCATAAAGTTCCACGCCTGTCGAACAACAGAATCATACTCGAAGAAATTCTGGCGCTGTTGTAAAGCTTTTAAAAATTATTAATTTCGCTCACAAAACATTTATCATGCATATCGCGATCGCCGGCAACATCGGTTCCGGAAAAACCACACTTACAAAGTTATTGGCCAAACATTTTAATTGGACACCACATTTCGAAGACGTTGAAAACAATCCCTACCTGCACAGCTTTTATGAAGATATGCAAAGGTGGTCGTTCAACCTGCAGGTGTATTTTCTAAACAGCCGTTTCAGACAGGTAATTGACATTCGCAACAGCGGCAAAACGATCGTACAGGACAGGACCATTTATGAAGACGCCTACATTTTTGCCCCCAACCTGCACTCCATGAACCTGATGTCGACACGCGATTTTGAAAATTACAGCTCCTTATTTGAATTGATGAGCAAATTTATCCAGCCCCCCGACCTGCTGATCTATTTGAGGGCCAGTGTGCCAACACTCGTCAATCAAATACAGAAACGCAACAGAGATTACGAAAAATCCATCCGGCTCGATTACCTGAAACACCTCAACGACAGGTATGAAGCCTGGATTACAAAATACACCATTGGCAAATTATTGATTATGGAGGTTGACGAAATTGATCTCGAAAAACCCGATGACCTGAGCATGGTAATCGAAAAAATCAATGCCGAAATCCACGGCCTTTTCTAAAGCCTTTTGCCAGAACACTCCAGATGAAAATATTAGCTGTTATCCCTGCCCGATATGCCTCCACCCGCTTTCCGGGAAAGCCACTCGCCATGATTCAGGGGAAAACCATGATTCGCAGGGTGTATGAACAGGTAAAAAAGGCCAAATTAGTTACTGATATTGTGGTGGCAACCGACGACGATCGGATCGCCAGCGAAGTGGATCAGTTTGGTGGTAATTTCATTATGACTTCTGAAGCACATCCAAGCGGCACAGACCGTTGTTTCGAAGCTTTATCCAAACACCACAATTCCTTTGATGCTGTGATTAATGTGCAGGGCGATGAACCTTTTATCGCTCCAGAGCAAATCGATCAGCTTGCCCAACTGATAAAACTTGAAAATGTTGGCATAGCAACGCTTATTCAGCGCATCAGAGAAATATCGCATTTATTTGATCCTAACGTAGTTAAAGTAATCACAAATCCGAAAGGCAAAGCCATTTATTTTAGCCGACAGGCCATTCCCTATCTGCGAAACTTTGAAAAGGAAAAATGGCTCAAAGAACATATTTTTTACAGACATATCGGTATCTACGCATACAAAAGCGATGTGCTGAAACAGATCACCAGCCTGCCGCCTTCTCCCCTCGAAATGGCCGAATCGCTTGAGCAGCTCCGTTGGCTCGAACAAGGCATCACTATTCAAACCGGACTCACTGATCATGCTCAATTTGGGGTGGATACTCCTGCCGACCTCGAAAAACTTATCAACAAAATTTGATCAACAAAGATTTGAGTCGTATCTTAGCAGGCTGATTCGTAGTAACCAAAGTTTGCAAACCCGTTTTCGCTCATAGTAAAATGAAGATTGCCAGTAGCATAGCTGATTTATTATTCGAACACGAATGTGTTGTCATTCCGGGCTTGGGAGGTTTTATAACCAAAACAAATCCTGCATCGGTGCATCCGGTTAAGCACCAATTTAAACCACCGCACAAAGAGATTGTTTTTAATCAGCATTTGCGTGCCAATGACGGCATGTTGCTAAATCATATCGCACACAAAGAATCGCTGCCCTACAGCGAAGCCAAAAAGAAAATGGATAAATTCGTACTGCGCTGCCTGCAAGAAATGCAAGCCGGACGAAGGATAAATTTCAGGCTCATAGGCAGTATTTCGATGGACGACAAACAGCAAATTGTGTTCGATCCTGATTTGAGTCAGAATTATTTGGCTGAATCTTTTGGGCTTACAGGATTTGTATCGCCTGCAATAAAAAGAGAGACTTTTACCCAGAAACTTGAACAGCAGATCAAGCAACAACGAGAAGAAAAGTCCCAGAAAATCAGTAGTGATACACCCAAACGCAAAACTACACCAAAAGCACCAAAGCAAAAGGTTTTCAGGGCTTCAAGAAAAAAGAATCCCTATAAAAAACAATTGATTTTTATTGCTGTTTTGCTCACTTTTATGGCATCAGGATGGGCTTATATGAACAAGCATGTGGTTCAGCATTATTACCAAACATATGCCAGTTTGGTTCCCTTTTTCTACCCCAGCCCCAATGAATATGTGGCTACGCATATGAATCATTTTGGAATAACTGCTTTAGCTGACAACAGCGATCCAAGCACCATCGATAAAGCTAAAGATCTGCGCTCAGAAATACCTGTCGAAACACTTCCAAACACAGCAGTTTTGCCTGAAACAAAAACCGAAGAAGAGATTCCAACCGAAACAGAAGTCGTGAAAGAACAATTGGAAACCCCTACAGCTGTGCAAGAAGAATTCATTCCGGCAGAAACAATTACTGAGGCTACAGCTAAGCCAGCAGCTGAGCCAACAAAAGAGCTTATTCAAGATCCTGTCCAAAACATGGATCAACTGAAATATTTTATCATAGCCGGTGCTTTTCGCGAAAAAGCCAATGCCGACAAGCTCGTGGCCGAATTAAGGGCTAAAGGTTTTAATGCTGTTTTTGCCGGACAAACCGGAAGTGGTCTTCATCGCATCGCCTTCGAAGGACATTCCAGCAGAAGCACTGCCTTATCAAGGCTTGAAGCTATCAAAGAAGAAGAAAACGAGAACGCATGGTTGTTCAGCATGTAACCCTTTGCATGATAAGATCAATTGAAAACACGCCGCAATCTTATTATTAATCCAATTAAATTTCAGGAAGTTCATAGCCGTGGGGAAAAAGAAAAAATTACAGCGATTTGCTGAGAATGAAACCTTTAAAAACTTCTTTCAATATCATTACGAGCAGTTGCAGCAGCAAAGCTTTCCATTATGTGGGAAATGGAGCACGGATTTCTTTCATAATTCCAATCCAATTGTGCTTGAGTTGGGATGTGGCAAAGGCGAATATACAGTTGGTTTGGCAAGTCATCGCAGTGGATTCAATCACATCGGTATGGATATCAAAGGAGCCCGGATGTGGCGAGGGTTAAAAGATGCTCAGAAACTTAACCTGACCAATGTGGCATTTATCAGAAGTCGGATTGAGCTTGCCGAACACTTTTTTGGACCGGAAGAAATAGCAGAAATCTGGATTACCTTCCCCGACCCACAGCCACAACAATCGCGCATCAGAAAAAGACTTACCGCACCCCGCTTTCTGGAGCAATACCGAAAATTCCTTCGACAAGATGGTATTGTACATCTGAAAACCGACAGCGATTTGCTTTATAACTATACTAAAGAAGTAATTGCACAGGAAAATCTGCCTGTTTATTACGATATTCCAGATCTTTACGCTGATGAGCGAGAGCTGGAAGTGAAAAATATCCGAACCTTTTACGAACAAATCTGGCTCGAACAAGGCCTAACAATCAAATACCTGCGTTTTGGTATCTTCAGCTGATTCAAATAATTCTTTTTTTGTGCAGGTTTACGCTCTAGTGCGACAAATCCCATTCGGAAAAGTCACCTCATACGGAGCAATAGCAGCATTTTTGGGTTCACGTCAGTCATCGCGCATGGTGGGCTGGGCGATGAACCAGTCGCATCGCAGTAGATTGAATATCCCGGCGCACAGAGTTGTAAACCGAAATGGCCAGCTCACCGGAAAAAATCATTTTGGCCATCCAGACCTGATGCAGCAACTACTTGAGCAGGAAGGCCATCAGATTGAAAATGATACGATAGTAAATTTCGAAAAAGCTTTTTGGAATCCGGAGCAAACGCTGCTTTAACTGTTAATTCATTAGGTAGAACTCCTTACCACCAATCTGGTTTTGATTACCTTTTTTGTGGGTTTAAAATCAGTATTCTTTTCTTCATTTTTGAGTCGCCTGAGCAGTTGTTGACAAGCTTCGCGTCCCAACTCAAAACCAAACTGATCTACGGTGGTTAGCTCGGGCTCACTAATTGCAGCCGATTTGCTGTTTTCAAATCCCACTACTTTCACATCTTCGGGCACCCGCAATCCAAGGTGTTTGGCCTCCTTAATAATAGCAATAGCTGCCATATCATTCACAGCAAAAAATCCTGTTGGATAGTCGGGACGGCGCAGAATATCGTGTGCCGCTTTTCGCGCTGTATCAAAAGTGTCGGCCAACACAACCAAACTTTGGTCAAAGGGAATACTATGCTTAAGCAGGGCATCATGATAGCCCGACAAACGACTTTTGCCAATGGCAAGATGCTGAGGTGCAGCAAAATGAGCAATCCTTCTGCAGCCTTTTTCAATCAGATGATTTACTGCCAGAAAAGCTCCCTGATAATCATCAGCCACAACCTGATCAGCCTGCAGTTCATCAATCACACGATCAAAAAATACAACAGGAATTTCATTATCGATCAGCTTTTGAAAGTGCGAAAAATCATTTGTTTCTTTCGAAAAGGAAACCAAAACGCCATCCACACGATTTGTAAGCACTGCCTGTGTGTTGATTACCTCGCGCTTGTAGCTTTCGTTGCTCTGAAACACCATTACGCTGTAATCGTTTTTATAGGCCACCTCTTCGATACCATTAATGATGGCAGAAAAGAAATAATGTTCAATTTCGGGGATGATCAAACCAATGGTACTGGTAGAATTATTCCTCAGGTTGAGTGCCACGCGATTGGGCCTGTAGCCCAGCAAAGCAGCAAGCTCTTTGACAGCTGTACGCGTTTTCGGACTGATGTCAGGATGATCCTTAAGCGCTCTCGAGATGGTTGAGGTTGATAATCCTAGTTTTAAAGCGATGTCTTTGATGGTAATCTGACGTTTCATTTAAAGTGCTTTTCTTGATTATTGATTTGCAGATAGATTCTGAAACCGGCAATAAAGATACAAATTTAATGCAGTTTTACACGTAAAAGCAAATTGTTGAATTAATTTCAATCGTTTGCGAAAACATTCTCAGACAAAATTGGTTATCTTTGTCCATCTACCGTGAATGTTTCTTATTTTTGTCTTAGCTAAAAATTAACGTATTCTTAACATCAAATAACAACTTAACTTATTGCAGTATAGCGTTTAAAATAACTCACTCATTAACACAAAAACGGAAATATGAACAAAATTACGAAAAGGATGATGCCGCTGCTGCTGTTGCTTTTTGCCATCAGCACAGCATTTGCTCAAACGGCTACCATCAGGGGTATCGTTGTGGACAAATCGACTGGCGAAACCATGCCAGGTGCCAATGTGCTGATTAAAGGCACATTAGTTGGCACTTCCACAGACTTCGACGGCAACTATGTTCTCGAAAATGTACCTACAGGTGAGGTAGAAGTTGAAGCCAGCTTTGTTGGTTTTCTGCCTCAAACCCAAAAAGTAACATTAAGTGCAGGCCAAACCTTAACACTGAATTTCGACCTGGATGTGGATGCCGTTATTCTGGAAGAAACTGTTGTAATTGGTTATGGCGTTCAAAAAAAGAGCGATAGAACGGGTGCTGTGGCATCCATCAAAGCCGATGAAATGAATGCCGGTGTGCTTACAGATCCTGTGCAAGCCATTCAGGGTAAAATTGCCGGGGTAAGTGTTACCAAAAAAGGTGGTGACCCTAATGCCGGTTTTGATATTAAAATCCGCGGTGCCTCTTCCCTGTCTTCAGGAACTAATCCACTTTATGTAGTAGATGGTATTCCGGGTGTAGATCCCACTACCATCGCTCCAGAAGATATTGAATCATGGAACGTGCTGAAAGACGCTTCTGCTGCTGCTATTTATGGTTCGCGTGGTGCCAATGGTGTAATTATCATTAACACCAAACGTGGAACAAGCAAAACCGGAACAAGGGATGCACAGATTGATTTTAGCTCTTATTTAGCTACAGATATGGTTGCCAATCGGCTCGACCTGTTGAGTGCAGATCAGATCAGAAGTTATGTAAGCGAAAATAACCTCAACTTTGAAGATGGCGGTGCCAGTACAGACTGGCAGGACGAGATTTTCCGCACAGGAATGTCTCAGAATTATAACCTCTCTATTACAGGTGGCGATCAGAAAGCTTCTTACCGTGCTTCACTCTCGCATCAGGATTTTGAAGGAGTAATTATTGGAACGGAAAAACAAAGAACAATCGGACGTATCAATATTGACCAAAGTGCTTTTGATGATCGCTTGACTATCTCTGCTGGTTTATCCGGAACTTTTGAGCAAAATGATTACATCAGTTATACCAGTAATGGCCCAAATGATGTTCTTTACCAGGCCTTCCAACGAAACCCCACTGACCCTGTCTATGATGCCGATGGCAAGTACTACGAAACACAACGTCAGTTCAATTACTGGAATCCGGTAGCACTGGTTCAGGACATTCAGAACGAACGTTCAGCTAAACGTTTCTTTGGTTTCTTCAAAGCTGATCTGGATATTTACAGAGGCATCTCGGCTGGTGTAAACCTGGGTTATACACGCGATGATTACGAGAGTTTCTACTTTGAGCCTTCAACCATCCGTCTTGGAACCACTTCGGGTTACGGACGCAGGGCCTATGGTAATTATGAATCGAGAATTCTGGAAACTATGGTATAATATAAAATTTGGCTTGCACAATATCAATGCTGTTGCAGGTTATTCCTTCCAGGGAAGACTTCAACACAGGCTTCTCGGCTCAGGGAACAAAACCTCTTCTGAATTACCACCAATCCAATGATCTGGGAATTACTTTTACAGATAAACGCTGGTGATATCGACTCCCTACAAAAAACTCCAACAGACTGATTTCTTTCTTCCCGGAAGGGCAATTTATAATTACAATTCCAAATACTTTTTAACTGCTACCTTGCGTCGTGACGGTTCATCCCGTTTTGGCGCCAATAACAAATGGGGCTGGTTCCCATCAGCTTCAGCTGCATGGCGTATCAGCAGCGGGTTTTATGGACAACTTGATTTTATCAATAATTTGCAATTGCGTGTTGGTTATGGTATTACTGGTAATCAGGAATTTGCAAGCTACACTTCGCTGGCTTATTATGTTAACAGTGGCACTTCAATCAACTTCGGAAACTGGTGAAGAATCCATTCTTTTCCTTTCTCTCACAACTAATCAAACATCAAATGGAAGAAAAATGCCGAGCTGAATATTGGTCTGGATTTTACTTGGAATCATAGATAAAATCTCAGTTCGTTCTGACTTCTTCCAAAAAAGAACTTACGACTTATTAGGCGACTATGCTGTTCCGTTCCTCCTTATCCTGTTGAGCCGGATACGGTATGTAGGTGAATTTAAAGTAACTGAGTTTTAGGCTTTTGTTCGGGTTTATCCTGTGCGTAATAAGAACTAGGCTGGAAAACCAGCCTTGTATTTACTACCTACAAACAAGACGTTGTTTCCTTATCCAATGATGAATTCGCATGGAACATCGTCTATTGAAGGCTAACGAAGGTCGTGGTTTGGTAGGCGATTTGGAGGAATGGACCACAGATTATTAAGGCCAGGCAAGTCGCTCGGGACCTGGTATATGCCTGAATATGCCGGCATTTCTGCTGATGGCAAATTCCTGTTCTATACCGAGACTGGTGGCGTAACCGTAACTTGGCAGATGCCGAACGTCGCGTTGTTGGCAACGCACAGCCTGATTTTGAGCTGGGATGGTCAAACTACTTTAAATTCTACAAAAACTGGGATATGAGTTTCAGCTTGCGTGCCGTATATGGTTACGAAATTTTCAACACTACCAAGTTTGATCTTTGGAAATCCGGTATGGTTGCCCGAAATCAATGTTTGGAATCTGCCTTGGATGAAGCTGCCCTTGGTTTGAGCGACAACCCCAAACTAAGCAGCTATTACCTCGAAAGATGGCAACTTTATCCGTTTGGTTAATATCAGCATTGGGTACAACTTCAAATGCAGCATGGTGCGCAATATCAAGGTTATATTTTGCTCTATAACCTACTCACAATAACTAACTACAATGGTATAGACCCTGAAATTTCAACCAATACTGAAGTATCATTAGGGTTAGACCAGTACAATGTGTATCCCAAAACCCGCACGTTCTGCTGGAATTAAATGTCACGCTAACAGCATCGAATAACCATGAAAAAGATAATCATAGCATTAGCCCTGGCAGCAATACAAGTTGGTTGCACCAAGCTGGACGAAAAACTTTTACGACGCAATTCCGGAAGATCAATTCACACCGGATCCTGTGCTAAAATGAGTCCCAATTTACGCCTATGCGGGTTCATTGATTAGGGCGGATAAATTTGGACTGCCCAGAAATCCCTTCTGACGAAATGACTGCCCCAACGCGCGGAAGCGGTGGGACGATGGCGGAAAATGGCGCGTATTGCACCAACACAGCTGGGATAACAATACCGAAACAGTAAACAGTATGTGGAGCCGCTTTTTATTCGGAGTTATTGAATCAAACAAGTTTATTGAGGAAGTGCAAACTTTCGCCGGTGATCCTGTTGCAGATGCCGGTATTGCCAAAGCAAAGTGCTTCGCGCTTATTACCATTATCTGTTGATCTAAACAACTATGGCGACATTCCTTTGTTGATAAATACCTGGAAGCAGAAACTAATCCCAAACGAAACCTGCGTGCAGATATCTTCAATAAAATTGTTGCGAATATTGAGAAGAGATGCTCACTCCAATTCCGATGGGTACTTCCAAAAACAGGTGCAGGAAAAAGGGTTTGCTTATTCTGTTTTAGCCAAACCAGCCCTGAATGCAGAGACTATACAAACACACCACAATAAATGCTTCCGATAAACCATCGACAGTGTCTATGATGATGTCTTTAGATCGTAGCCTGGAATCAAATCCTATGGCTCCTTTTGTTACTGAAAACAGCAGTTCACCTGAAATCATCTTCCCTGATTCCAGCACAGTGAAGATACATCAGGGTTTCAACAACTAATACATTACATTGCATTACAACAGTAACCTTACTTTAGTATGGAAGCCGGACCGTGGAATGGTTTTGCCGCTATGGAAGATCATTATAACACCTACGAAGATGGCGATTTACAAAAAGAAGGCTATTTCCTGGTTGGCCAGCAATATGAGAGTAATGCTTTGTGTACGGTGTTGATCAGGGTGCCGGTGGTGCTCCGCTGGTTTTGATCCGGAAATTCCTGCACCGCGATATATGGATGTTACAGCTTCTCTAGCTGTTCAGATTCCTATTATATATCTAAGTGCAGGGTTCAGAAATTTGAAATCAAAATGGCGCAAAAAGACAATCTTAGCAATGATTTCCCGTTATTCCGCTATGCTGATATTTTGCTTATGAAAGCCGAAGCTGTTATGCGTCAGGGAGGTAATGGAGATGAGTACATCAATCAAATCAGGTCAAGAGCCGGTGTAGATCCAATTTCAGGGCAACGCGTTGGACGATCTGCTGGCTGAGCGTGGACGCGAACTCTTCTGGGAAGCACATCGCCGCCCGGGATTTAGTCCGCTTTGGGAAATTTAACCAGTCATGAATAGGAAAAACCTACTTCCACTCCTGACGAAATACATTCCCGGTGCCAGAATGGGCAATCGATGTTTAATCAAATCTGGCTGAAATGATTATTCCAAATTCAGTAAATTCAATTGTTTTTATAACCTTTTATTCACTAATCTTAAATTTTATTCGTATGAAAAAAATCTCAATTAAAAGATGCTTCAACTGATGAGCATTATCATGCTTGCCAGTGTTGTATTGGTTTCTTGTAAAAAGACGATGATGAAGATCCAGAACCAACCCCAACCCCGTTGAAAGATGTATTATCATCTGATTCAGTTCAAGGCACGGCCCTCACTGATTTTAATATCAACGGCTTGATGAAACCAACACTCAACGAGATTGACCAAACCGAACGTGCTTCTTTGCGCGAACTTTTTGTTGCCGTTAAAGGTGGTGATGGTTTCAACGCCATCAAAGTTGCCGGAACAGAAGAACTACTTATGGCCAGGTGCTGACTTTGCTGAGTTGCTGGCTGACCTGCAAACAGATGAGCCTGGAACAGGCAAATTCTGGCGCGGCTCACTGGCAGTAACCGATGCTAAATTCATCGTTCCTGAAGATGGTTTGTATCATGTTTATGATACAGAGCTGGGAACTGTTGTTGTTGCTCCGCACGCCAAATGGGGTGTGATCGGTGCTACTCCTGGTGGATGGTCAGACAATACCCCGATGACAGCTACTTTCAATATGGAAAAAATGGAGTTTCAGGTAACTGAAATGACTATGCTGCAAAATAGCTGGAAATTCCGTTATTCAGATGGTTGGAAAATCTTTATGGATGCCGACGGAACTGTAAAAGTTAACACTAACCTTGGTGGAACTGTTGAAGCCCCAACCCCTGGTGGCGCTGACCTTACCAACACTGTTTATGGTGTTTACACTGTTACCCTTACCTGGGAACTTGGTAAAGGCTGGGTTGGTTCAGCAACTAAAACCGGCGACGGCGAACCACTTCCAGAATATCCTGAAGCTGTTTACCTCGTAGGTGATGGTACTGCTTATGGATGGGATGCTCCAGGCGGAAATGAAGAAGCAATCTTCCACAAAGCTGCTGGTGGCACTCCAAGCGAAGGTATCTACTGGAAAATAGCTCACCTTGAAGGTGGTCTTGGTTTCAAAATCTCTGCCGCTGATTGGACAGCTCCAAACCTTGGATTTGCCGAAGTAGAAGAATTTGATGCAGAAGGTATTGAAGTTGTTGATAACGGCGGAAATATGTCAATTGGCGAAAGTGGTATGTATATCATCGTTCTGAACCTGCGCGACGAAATGACCAAAGTTTCTGTTAAACCTGCTGAGGTTTATGGAATTGGTGATGCTTTCGGTGGCTGGGACGAAGATGCTGAAGCCAACAAATTCGTTGTTGACAATGCAGCTAAAACGCTTACCTCACCTGCTTTGGTAGCTGATGGCAGTATCCGTATGTATGCACAGCACAACTGGATTCAAGACTGGTGGAATGCTGAATTCAACGTATTTGATGGCAAAATCCTCTATCGTAACGATGGTGGTGATCAGGATGCAGTTGCTGGTACTACAGGACAGGTTGTTACCCTGATGTTTGACGATAATACTGGTACAATCCAGTAATCAGTATTGCTGATATTTTTAAAGGCTGCACCTAACCGGGCAGCCTTTTTTGTTTTGCAAATATTAAATAGAATCATTCACTTACTCAATCTTTTACTACGCTTGCTCTAATTTACTTGATCATGCTTATAATATGGTGCTATTTTAGCAATCCTTACCAAAGCCCATGATCATGAAAAAGTATTTACTGAGCCTTGTTATCCTGCTCCTTGCCTGGCAGGGTGCATTTGCCCGTTCGGTCAGTCCTGAAAAGGCAAAACAAGCCGCCATCAATTTCCTCAAAAGTGAAGTATCGCTGCATCATACTGATAATGTAGTTCTTTTAAAAACTTATACTGCACCAATTCAGCAATATGCCAATCCTCAAATACTGGAAGAAACTCCGCTGATTTATCTGTTTGCCGATAACCAACAAAACTTCGTATTGGTAGCTGCAGATGATGTAGCTTTTGCGGTATTGGGATTCGGTTCAAAAAGTACCACGGAGGAAAATTATCCCTTCGCTTTTCAAAAATGGCTCGAAGATTACAAACGTCAGCTAGTATATGCCATTGAGCAGGGTCTTGAACAGCAGGAGGAGGTAGCCCAAAGTTGGGATTTATTGCTTTCGGGCGATTATCAAGCTGCTACAAAGGCTGTAAACCCATTGCTCACAACCATCTGGAATCAAACACCTTATGTTAATGATTTATGCCCCGGAGGTTCTGTAACAGGATGTGTGGCAACAGCAATGGCCCAGGTAATGAAATACTGGAATCATCCGGCACAGGGCACTGGAATGCACTCCTACACCCATCCGCAATACGGCACCTTATCAGCCAATTTTGGCGCTACAACTTATCAATGGGCTGATATGCCCAATGCCGTAAACAGCCCCAACAATGCAGTTGCCACGCTGATGTATCATTGTGGTGTGAGCGTTGAGATGAATTACAGTCCACAGTCAAGCGGAGCTTATGTGATAGCACTTGATGATCCTGCTTGTTCGGAAAATGCACTAAAGGACTATTTTGGTTACAGCCAGAGTTTGCAAGGTGTGAAACGGGATAATGGTTATTCAACAGCACAATGGACCAACCTTATTAAAGCAGAGCTTGACGGTGGCCGGCCGGTTTTATATGCCGGATTTGGCAGTGGAGGCGGACATGCTTTTGTGTGCGATGGCTATAACAACAGCAATTATTTTCATTTCAACTGGGGCTGGGGCGGGGCATTTGATGGCTATTTTCTGATTGATGCACTCAATCCGGGAGGCACCGGAACTGGCGGTGGAACAGGAGGATATAATTCAGGACATCAGGCATTAACAGGAGTTCAACCCGAATCAGGAGGCGGCGGATCAGATAGCGATCTGGTGCTTTATGCACCTGTTACCATCACCCCCAATCCCATCAATATTGGTGAAGCTTTTAGTGTTTACACCGATATTGCTAATATGGGCAACACAACTTTTCAAGGTGATTTTGCTGCTATGGTATTCGATAATCAATACAATCCGGTTGATATAGTTCAAACCCTGCAGGGCTATAGTATGGAACCACAAACGCATTTTACAAACGGACTCACTTTCAGCACCTCCGGTATGAGTAATCTGCTGCCAGGTAATTATTATTTGGGCATTCTTTATCGCCCTACGGGTCAGGATTGGAATATTGTTGGTAACGGCGATTATGCCAACTTGGTTTCCTTTGGTGTTACCAATAGCAGTCAGATTGAATTATATTGTGCAATGGAAGTTTCGTCCGGCGGCCAAATCATTCAAAATCAACCATTCAGTGTTTATGTTGAAATTGCCAATTATGGCAGCAATAACTTTTATGGCAGCCTTGATCTTTCACTTTATCATTCAGATGGCAGTTTTGCTGAGACCGTTCAAACCTTTTCCAATGTTACACTCGAAGGCGGTTATTATTATGAAGTAACTTTCGCTTCCAATGGTGCGAACTTAGCCCCCGGAAATTACTATCTGGCAGTGCAACATGCTGCCACTGGTGGTAGTTGGGAATTAACAGGCTCTACCTATTATCCCAATCCTATAACAATCATTGTTCAGGATGCTGGCCTAAGCGCTGACATTTATGAGCCCAACGACCACACCACTTCTGCATGCCCATTAAATGTGTCGTGGACCAATAACACGGCTGTGATTACAACAGACGGAAGTAATAATCATGCCGGGCTTGATTATGATTGTTATAAGATTTCATTGCCGTCAACCTACAGTTACACCATTACCGGGCGTGCACACGACTCCTACAGCAGCGGCAACGGACAGGTTTATACCAACGATGTAATTTGGTCTTACAATACTGGCCTGGGTTGGCACGGATCGTATGATGATGTAATGACTTCGCCCTTGATCATGCCTCAGGGTGGAGATGTATATTTTCTGGTGTCGCCATATTTTTTAGGAGGCACGGGAACTTATTTACTTCAAATTAACATTGATCGCACAGCTCTGGGAACAGCAGAAAATCTGGCAGACCAATCTTTATTGCTTTATCCAAATCCTGCACAGAATGTAATTCATTTAGAGAATCTTACGTCAAAAACAGTTCATGATGCAGCTATATTTGATGCCAAAGGACAATTAATAGCATTAGAAATATTGAAAATTCGCCCGGGCGAAAACAAACATCTGGAAATATCACAACTTCCGGTTGGCACCTATACGATCAAAATACTGAATCAGAAAAAAAATGAAACCTATACCTTTATTAAAAACCAAAAATAAATTGTGATGTTTTTCAAAACCAAAACCCTTCAAATTGTAACTTTATTTGTAACAGCCGTTTTCCTGATTTCGGCAGCTTCGTGTAACAAAAAAGATGACGACAATCCCGATCCGGCTACTTGCAACGGGCCTGCACAAGTAACAGTAAGTGGGGCAATTAACGGCTCCTATTGTCTGCAGGAAGTTACGACATTTGCTTACGATGATCATATTCAGATCAGCATCGTTAGCACAACCACAAACGGCGAATCAGTCATGCTTTTTGCCAATGTAGGTTATGCCGGCGAAGGCCTGAATCCCGGCACAGGAACTTATCAGTGCGGAGGCGAAAATCCGGGTTTTGTTCAATTAGGATTTCATGGCTCAACGGAAGAATTTTTCAACAGCACTTCCGGAACGCTGACGATCACAGAAATCAGCGAAACCAGCATGAAAGCCAGTTTTAATGTAACGTCCAAAGGCTATTACGACAATCAGATCGTAACAGTAAGCGGAACGATAAACCATTAACCATTCCAATTTTATTGCGGGAGCAGCTTCGGCTGTATCCCGCTTTTTAAAAACTTGACCCCATGAAGCACCAAAGTATTTATTTTGTAGCAATAGTAAGTTTGTTTCTGATACTCTCGTGCCAACCCAAAACAGGAGAGGTGCTTGTGCAACCCGATTTTGGACAAGGTCCGCCAACTATCGTTTACAAAACAACTGGCAATTATTTAAATCTGCTTGCCGTAACCTACTCAGAATCATTGAATCAAATCACGCAATTTCCAGCTCCGTCTGACATTAAAACTGATGAAAACAGCTCGTCTCCAATTGTTTTAACCGATGGTTACCTGCTCGATAAGCTTGGAATTGGGCCAGAAAGCGTCTTCACTTCCTATACCCATACCGAATATGCAGGACTGGAAGAAGCACCACATCCGGATAGTTTGCTCAAACGGATCATCCATAAAAAACCTTTTATTGAAATGTATAATTGTGGAAACCGTTTTCATTTCGAAAACCCTGAAAAGCAAATCAATGCGCTCATCGAAGCAGGAGAATTAAGCAAGCGCTGCAAAAAGTTGATACCCTGAACCTAATTTTGTTTTAGTATTCGTACCTTAGAGGAAATTTTTACCGGCATACAAGATGTTGGTAAATTAAATCAAGCGTATGAAAATTCAATTTCTTGGTGCTGCAGGTGAAGTCACTGGCAGTAAGCATTTGATCACCACCGATCACGGAAAAAAAATCCTTCTGGATTGCGGTTCCTTTCAGGGAAAAGGTCTCGAAACCGATCAGATGAATCGCGAGCTGAGCTTTGCCCCCGAAGAGCTGGATCATATCATCCTTACCCACGCCCATATCGATCATTCGGGACTGATACCTTATTATTACAAACAAGGATTCAGAGGATCAGTGATTTGTACGCATGCCACCCGCGATTTATGTGCTATCATGCTCGCCGATTCTGGCTTTATACAGGAACATGATACACAGTGGTTCAACAAAAAAAGAGCCCGCAAAGGATTGCCGCCAGTCGAACCTATTTACACCCAAAAAGACGCACAACATTGCATGGAGTTGTTTATTGGTGTAGCACCAAACCGTAAGCTGCAGATAGATAACAACCTGAAGGTAAAGTTTACCAACTCAGGCCATATGCTGGGCAGCGCCGTTGTAACCCTCGAAGTGGATGAAATGGGCACTATGACGCGTATTGGCTATACCGGCGATATCGGCAGGCCGGGAAATTACCTGCTGCGTCCACCGGATGCCTTTCCGCAGTGCGACTACCTGATCACCGAATCAACCTATGGCGATAGGCTTCATCAGGACAAACAAGGTGCTGAAGATGAACTGCTTCGCATTGTTAAATATACCTGCGTTGAGAAAAAGGGCAAGCTGATCATTCCTTCATTTGCTATTGGCCGCACACAAGAGGTAGTTTATATGCTGAATAATTTTTACAACGAAGGGAAGCTGCCACGAATTCCCATTTATGTGGATAGCCCGCTGGCAGTTAATGCAACAGATATTTTCAGGATGCATTATGATCAGTTTAATGCTGAAGTGCAGCAGGTGATGGAAAATGACACCGATCCTTTGGATTTGGAACCTTGCGCTACATTAAAAATGTGAATGACTCCAAAAAACTAAATCATTCAAAAGAGCCTTGTGTAATCATTTCTGCTTCGGGCATGATGGAGGCAGGAAGGGTAAAGCATCACCTGGCTAATACCATCGACAATCCGGCCAATAGTGTATTAGCTGTTGGTTATTGCGCGCCCCGAACGCTGGGAGCCAGGATTTTAAGCGGTGAAAAAGATATTTCCATTTTTGGTAATCCGCACCATATCAAAGCTGATATTTTTAAAATTGATGCTTTTAGTGGTCATGGCGACTACAAAGAAATGTCAGATTATCTGGAATGCCAGCAAACTGACAAAATCAAGAAACTATTTTTGGTGCATGGAGATGATGAGGCCCGGGAGCATTATACCAAAATCCTGAAAAAGAAAGGTTTTAAAAACATTGAGCTACCCGCCCATCAAGAAGCATTTGAATTGAAGTCCGTGTGAAAAGTGTGAGTCAATTCAAAAAGACTTGTTTTAATAATTTCGTTTGAAACCGCCTAATATAACGCTGGTTAGGCGGATTAGCTCAGCTAATTAATTTTAATTCCAAACCACTAGTGTCCACTAGAAAAATTCGTAATTTGAAAACCCTGACAATAAACGATTTAAGGTTTTTTTTGCAGGGTGATGATTTGAAATTACCAGTTTTACCCAAAAAAGTGTAGATTATGAATCAAGAAAAAAATAAGAAAACCAACTATAGCTGTTAATCATTCCATCCTGGACTTCCCTCACCTCTCTACTTTACAATAATCTCCAATCTGGGATTGGAAGGACTAAACGGAATCGGGAACACGGTTGATTCGTCAACGATAAGGGTTTCCAGATTTCTTAACAAATTTATGCTTTGTGGAATACGCAGCAAGCCGCCATTATTGCTAACATCTAGCTCCACCAAGCTCTGTAGCCCCATGATGAATGTTGGTAATTCTGCAAGCTTGTTGTTGTTCAGTTTAAGAATACGTAAACCACTGAGCTGACCAATTTCATCCGGAAGCTCAGTAAGCTGGTTGTAGCTGAGATCAAGCTCTTCCAGCACTTTCAGTCTACCAATTTCAGGAGACAGATAGCACAGTTCGTTATTGGCAATATAAAGCCTTTTCAGTTTGATCAATGAACCTACTCCAGCCGGAAGACTCTTTAATTTATTGCCATTCAGAAAAAGATAATTCATAGTTGTCATCTGCCAAACATCTGCTGGAAGACTCTCTAATCCAGCTCTGTGAAGCACAAGCTCTGTAACAGCTTTCTGCTCGGCAATTGCATCATCCAGGTTTGTATATTTTCCTTTTGATGCTTTCTTAGGATTTTTCAACCTAAAGCTCAGTCCAGCATACACATTGCTATGATCCATCCATCCAAAAGGCAAAGTATACCGAATATTAAGATCAATGATTTTGCTCAGCCTGACGCCAACACCCACAAAAACCTCTGCTTGCACATTAAAATTATCACCTTTAGCGCTGATTTCAAAAGGAATATGATAGTAGGGATTATTGGGAAGTAAACGTGTATAATGTTGATCCAAAATATTATTGAACTGAAAACCAGCCTCAACTAAAAAAGTTTTATTAATCATTATGCCTGGATTTAAATAAAGATCCAGGTAGTGATTTTTAAGTTCTAATGAATCGGATGATGAGGTTCTATAACTATATCGTAGTCCATATTTCATAAATAACTGTTCATTGTAGGCTTTGAAATATTCAATACCACCAGCAGGATTTATGCCACCTTTAAACTTATAGTCTTGCAATTTGAATTTAGAGTAATTTGTGCCCGCAGTTATAGAAATTCCTTGCTGGGCATAAGTTTCGTAGACAAATACCATACCTGAGACAAGCAGAAGTATTGAAAATATGTTCGTGCGCATTGCTGAACTTGTTTTAGTTTAGAAATACTGTGTAAAAATATGATAAAATGATCATCAAGACATTGTGTTACCAACACATCTGGAAGGATTTGATTTGGAGCTGGTTTAGGAAAGCTGATTTTTTGTCGCCAACTTAGGCATCTGCAACGACTATCAGAATAAAAAACTATCAGTTTTTCCAAGCTGCTGTTAGTGGTTAAAAAGCTTTAAAATTTATCCCTTTAACTGAGTCATACAGATTAAATGCCTCAAAAAATGTATTTTTGTCCACCATTAAGGAGGCTCAACCTATGATTGCATTGTACAGAAAGGAAATCAGCAGCTTTCTCAGTTCGCTGATCGGATATTTGGTGATTGCCGTTTTTCTACTCATTACGGGTTTGTTTTTGTGGGTTTTCCCCAATGAATTTAACATACTCGATTTTGGCTATGCCAATCTCGACGGGCTGTTCATCCTGGCACCCTTTGTATTTCTGTTTTTGGTTCCGGCCGTCACCATGCGCAGTTTTGCTGACGAGAAGCGCTCAGGCACCATCGAGCTTTTGCTTACCAAGCCACTTTCCGATTTTCAGCTGATAATGGCCAAATACCTGGCCAGTCTTACGCTTGTTGCCATTGCGCTATTGCCCACACTACTTTATTATTTTACAGTTTATAAACTAGGATTACCTCCCGGAAATCTGGATGCCGGAGGAATCTGGGGCTCATATATCGGTCTGTTTTTTCTGGCTGCTGCTTTTGTAGCTATTGGAATGTTTTCGAGCGTATTAACCGACAATCAATTGGTCGCCTTTATCCTTGCAGTTTTTGTGAGCGGCTTTATGTACCTGGGATTTGAAATGATTTTCAGCCTGTCGCTTTTTGGGCCTATTGATCTGTTTATCCGCAATCTGGGCATCGCATCACACTATAGCTCGATCAGCAGAGGCGTGATCGACAGCCGTGATGTGCTCTACTTTTTAAGTGTGATCGCCTTGTTTTTAAGTCTAACAAAACTAAGTTTGGCAAGCAGAAAATGGTAAAAAACAATTCAAAAAATACTACCAGCTCATCGCGTGCCAATTCACGTCGCACAGCCTTCGCTGAATTTGGGATAGTGATCGTACTGATTGTGTTACTCAACGTGATCGGCAGCTTTGTTTTCACGCGAATCGACCTCACAAGCGAAAAGCGATACACCCTTTCCAAAGCCACCCGCGATATCCTTACCCAGCTGGATGATTATGTGTATTTCAGGGTGTATCTGGAAGGTGATTTCCCGGCTGGTTTCAAAAAATTGAGACGTGAAACACGTGAGATGTTGGATGAATTCAGGGCTTACAGTAAATTTGTGGAATACAAATTTGTCAATCCCTCCGAAAGCACTGACGAGCAAGAACGCCAGGCAACCTATCAGCTGCTGGTCGAAAGCGGTCTTAATCCAACTGATCTTCAGGTGAGAACCAATGAGGGAACAAATCAGCAACTTATCTTCCCGGGAGCGCTGGTAAATTACCGCGACAAAGAACTTGCCGTCGATTTTCTGGAAACCCAGCTCAATATGACGCCTGAAGCAGCACTTAATGCTTCAGCTCAAAATCTGGAGTATAAACTTGCCGACATCATCCATAAAGTGACGCGTTTGCAACGTCCGGCCATTGCCATCGTCGAAGGCCATGGCGAACTGGATGAGGATCAGCTGTATGATTTCACCCAAACACTTTTGCAAAACTATCGTGTCGATTTCATTGAAATCAAAGGAAGAATCAATGCCTTGACGCGCCGATCGGAACCCGACAAAAGCGGCCGGTCCGATATCCTGCTGAATTATGATGCTGTGGTAATTGCCAAGCCACAACAACCATTTGATGATAAAGACAAGTTCATTCTGGATCAATACCTCATGCATGGCGGCAAAATCCTCTGGATGATCGATCCGGTGCAGGCGAGCATGGACAGTCTGCAAACAGCAGAATCAACTGTGGGAGTGGACGTTGACTTAAACCTTGACGACCAGCTCTTTAAATATGGCGTGAGGCTCAACCGCAACCTGCTGCTCGATCTGAATGCAGCTGCACTTGGAATAAGGACAGGAGAATCAGGTGGCAGGCCACAAATTGATTTTTTCAGATGGTACTATTTTCCTTTGCTTGAGGCGGCTTCCGAACATCCTATGGTAAGAAATATGAATGCCGTAAAAGCTGAATTTGTCAGCAGTATCGATACTGTAATTCGCGAAGGCGTGCGCAAAACTCCCTTGCTCAAAACATCTGGTTATACCCGAATTGCAGGCACTCCGGCACTCATTTCGCTTACGATGCTGCAAAGCGATCCCGATCCAAGGGTTTATAACCGCAGTTCCCAAACGGCTGCATGGCTGCTCGAAGGACAGTTTCCTTCTCTTTTCGCCAACCGGATGCCACCCGAAATTACTTCCAGCGGCGAGATTGGTTTTAAGGAAGAAAGCAAACCAACAGCCATGATTGTGATTGCAGATGGCGATATGGCACGTAACCAGTTTCATATGCAACAAGGATATCCTCTACCTTTAGGATACGACCAATACACCCGTCAAACCTTTGGGAATAAAGCATTTTTGCTAAATGCGATAAGCTACCTCGTTGAAGGTGATGGCCTCATCAGCATTCGCTCGCGCGAACTAAAACTTCGCCTGCTCGATGCCAATAAAGTTAACCCCCAGCGACTGCAATGGCAGCTCTTTAACACCCTGCTGCCCGTCGCATTGATTATCCTGAGCGGCCTGCTTTTTGCCTGGCTCAGAAAAAAACGTTTCACCCGATAAAGCCGGATTAACCCATGAATAAAAGAAATACCCTTTTTGTTGTTGTTTTGATTTTTCTGATCGCGATAGCCGTTGTGCTGGTCTGGAACAACCGTTACCTTTCGACCCTCGAAGGAAAGGCCGCTGATTTTTCCGTAAGTGATACTTCCTCCGTTACACGAATTTTTCTGGCTGATCTGGACACTAATTCAGTATTGTTGGAGCGTACTGACGAAGGCTGGATCATCAATCAACAATACAAGGCACACCAGCGTAAAATAGATCAGATCCTCACAACCATGTACCGTCTCAGGGTGCGCAATCCCGTTTCGCTGGCCAGTCACGATAATGTAATGGCTCGCATGGCCAGTAATGGCGTAAAAGTAGAGGTATATCAAAACGCCTACCTGATCAATCTTTTCGACCGGATAAAACTTTTCCCCCGCGAAAAAAGAACCAAGGTATATTACGTCGGAGATGTTACCAAAGACAATCTGGGTACTTATATGCTTCGCGAAGGCGCCGATCAGGCTTTTGTGACCTACCTGCCCGGATTCAGGGGATTTGTGATGACACGGTATACGCCTTTGGAAGATGATTGGCGCGATCATATGATTTTTAACACGCAACTGGCAGATATCAAATCGCTATCGCTGGAATTTAACGAAGAGCCTTATATGAGTTTTCAGATCGAAAATATTGGAAAACACAGCTATAAACTTATTCGTACTGCCGATCAATTCGAAGTAAAGGCCTATGATACCCTGCGTGTTTTGAATTTTTTAACTGCCTTTGATGATGTTCGTTTCGAGGCTTTACTCACCAATACCTTACCCCGCAAACGACAAGATTCTATTATTAATTCTCCTTTCCTGCACCGGTTCACGCTTGTGACGCATGAGGGTGACACCCAGCAACTCACCACTTACCGCAAACTTTTGCAGGTGGATCACCTGGGTATTCCTACAGAAGAAGCCGAAGTGGACAACGACCGCATGTATGGTCTGTTGGATAATGGAAAAGATCTGGTATTGCTACAATATTTTACGTTTGATGTGATGCTCAGGCCAGTGATTTATTATGAAGAAGGTGGTCCGGCGATGTAGTTTTAATACATCTTCAGGTTTTAATAGTGTTTTTTAAAAATGGCGGTTCCCAGAATAAACTGCTCAATAACTGCATTCAACTCAGCAGCTGAAAGTGGCAATACTTTATTTACCTTTATTTGGATAGCTATGAAAATTCTTATTCTCTTTAGCAGACAAATCCGGATAGAGGTTCAGGTAAAGCACCGACAATTCTATAAAAATCCTGAACCGCTCTTCAGGTGAGAGTGCAAGGATTTGTTTCAAACTTTCGGCCTTCGATTCAGCTTTTGTACCAAAAGTAAGCTTTTGAATGGGCATGGGTTGATTTTTTTTCAAAGTTAAGTATTTTCGGACTTATTCATATACGCCTGAAATTGATCACTCCTGACCAATTTCTTATTTGTACGGTGTTGGTTTGATGGGCTAAAGTAAAACTTTGTCGCTTCATTTCCAAAATTTATCTTCCCCCCAATCCCACATTTTTACCA
>JAGYNM010000100.1 GCA_018399335.1 Bacteroidales bacterium
TACCTTACGCCCAGACAGATTAATTTAAAACTTGTTGCCGAGTTTTAGTTCTTGCAGTTTCATTCCTTTCAGTTTCTGATTTCAACGCACCAAAACTTGAACAAAATCATTTTTGGGGTGTTTAATTTGTGTACTATTTAGAATCATTCTGAATTAAAAAAATTTCAAATCAAAGATTAAACATCATGAATACACAAGTTAAAGATTTACAATTTCCTTCATTACCTTACGCCTACGATGCGCTGGAGCCAAATATTGATGCCATGACCATGGAAATCCATTACACCAGGCATCACAAAGCTTATTTTGACAACTTAATGGCAGCAGTAAAAGACACCGAAATGGCTGATATGCCTTTCGGAGAGCTATTGAAAAACATCAGCAAATTTCCTGTTGCAGTGCGTAATAATGGCGGTGGACATTTCAACCACAGTTTATTCTGGAATATCATGTCGGCCAATGGCGGTGGAAAACCTCAAGGCGAATTGGCTGAAGCCATCAACAAAGCTTTTGGTTCATTTGAAGCCATGCAGGAAAAATTTAATACAGCAGCTAAAACACGTTTTGGAAGTGGTTGGGCATGGCTATGCGTAAAAAGTGATAAAAGCCTGGAAATCTGCTCAACACCAAATCAGGACAACCCATTGATGGATGTTTCAGAATGTGGTGGCACACCCATCCTCGGTCTTGATGTTTGGGAACACGCTTATTACCTTAAATATCAAAACAAACGCCCGGATTATGTTGGTGCTTTCTGGAATGTTGTGAACTGGGAAGAAGTTTCAAAAAACTACGCTAACGCGATCTAATCTTACTAACAAAACTCCAAAAAAAAAGACCGGCCAAACGACCGGTCTTTTTTTATTGTCAAAACTTTTACTCAAAAGAGAGGATTGACTTTTTGATTCTTTCGATTGCTTCACGCAATTCCTCTTCAGAAATAACAAGCGGAGGCGCAAAACGAATGATATGGCCGTGAGTTGGCTTAGCCAGCACACCATTTTCAGCCATTTTTACGCAAACATCCCAGGCTGTTTTACCGTTTTTTGGTTTAATTACAATGGCATTCAACAATCCTTTTCCACGAACCAGCTCAATCATATCGCTGTCGATTTTACGCATTTCATCGCGGAAAATCTTACCCAAAGTTTCAGCTCTTTCAGCCAGGTTTTCATCTTTCACTACTTCTAACGCAGCAATAGCTACACGAGCAGCTAAAGGATTTCCACCAAAAGTGGAACCATGTTCACCTGGCTTGATGGTTAGCATAATTTCATCATCTGCCAAAACTGCTGAAACAGGATATACGCCACCAGACAAGGCTTTTCCGAGGATAAGAATATCCGGACGAACACCTTCATGATCGCAGGCCAAAAGCTTTCCGGTACGGGCAATTCCGGTTTGAACTTCATCAGCAATAAACAATACATTTTTGGATTTACAGAGATCGTAGGCTTTTTTGAGATAACCTTCATCCGGAACAAAAACTCCAGCCTCACCCTGAATAGGCTCAACCAGGAAACCAGCTACATTTGGATCTTTCAAAGCTTCTTCCAGTGCGCCCAGATCATTATAAGGAATCGTGATAAAGCCAGGCGTATAAGGGCCAAAACCAGCTCTTGAATCCGGATCGGTTGACATACTGATTACCGTAATCGTACGGCCGTGGAAATTGCCATCACAAACGATAATTTTGGCTTGATTTTCAGGCACGCCTTTCTTTTCATAAGCCCATTTGCGGCAGAGTTTCAAAGCAGTTTCGTCGCCTTCGGCACCGCTGTTCATGGGTAAAATTTTATCATACCCAAAATATTCTGTGGCAAATTTTTCATAAACTCCAAGCACATCATTAAAGAAAGCCCTTGAAGTAAGTGTTAAGGTTTTAGCTTGCTCGGTAAGCGCGCCAATGATTTTCGGATGACAATGGCCTTGGTTTACAGCTGAGTAGGCAGAAAGAAAATCGTAATATTCTTTTCCTTCAACATTCCACACGCGTGCACCTTCGCCTTTGGCTAATACAACAGGCAGTGGGTGATAGTTATGAGCGCCATGCTTGTCTTCCAATTCCATGGCCAGCTGCGAGGTCATTTTCTCTGTCATAATAAAGTATTTTTATAGGGTTTATTTATTGTGAATTTGCTAACAAATGCTGTACAAAGGTAAGGGATATCTTCGTGATGGCCAAATTTTTCCATCTTGAAATTTACCTCAAAAAAAACTGTATTATCTTGTAAACTAGAGCAAATGCCTGAAAGGAATGAGCAACCACTCAAAAAAACGACTGATAATCGGTCGTCGTTTCCATTGTTCGTAATCGAACAAATCGGTATTTTCGATCGTATCATTTACAAAGCTTTTCACTTGCCCAGCAATATCCGAATCATCTCCCAGCATCACAATTTCGTACATATAACGAAAAGAGCGGTAATCAAAATTTGAGGAGCCAATGCTAAAAAGCTGATCATCTATCAATAACAATTTAGCATGCAAATTATGAGAACGATAAAGCAATAACTGCATTCCACTTTCATGAAGCTGACCCATATATTTATTCCGCAAAATATCAACAAGGCCAACGTCAGATCTTTTTGGAATGATAATTTTAACCTCCAGACCCTTTTCTGCCGCAGCCATCAGTACTTTGCGCAGCATAAAACCAGGCAAAAAATACGGAGTTACAACTACTATGGAACGTTCAGCTTTTTTGATAAGCTGAATATATTTCCGCATGATCCGCTGCTTGGTTATGGAAGGCATATCGCGCACAATCTCAAATCCTTGATGATGAATCAAACGGAGGTAGCTGTTTTTATTTGAAAAAACATAGGTGTTATAAATTCTGAAGTCTTGCTTAAACACCTTTTTGAACGCCAAAGTAACGCTTCCCGTCATTCTCAAAACCGATTCCCGCCAGTTAAGGTTATATTCCGTAAGGTTAGACGAACCGATATAAGTGATGTCGTCGTCGATTAAAAGCAGCTTTCTGTGGTTTCGACGATGACTTCTGGTGAAGACATCCGTATTAAACTTTATTTTTTCGAAAAAACGAATCTCAACCCCCGAAGCTCGCAATTCTTCAGCAAAATGATTATGAATAGCTGATCCACCCCAAAAATCGACTAACACTTTCACCTCCACTCCCATTCGGGCTTTGCGCATCAAGGCTTCCTTAAAACGGATTCCAATAGAATCGTTACCAATACGATAGGTTTCCAGAAAAATATAATCCTTTGCCAAATCGATATCATCCAACATGGCATGGTAATACCTTATTGGGTCAGCGAAAAGGTGATATGGTTCTCTGATGGTTTTCATTCCATCAGACAAAGTTATAATTTTTGGATTCTGCTCAGCACTTCATCTTTACGGCGCAAAGCAACAGGAACGATTGATTTGTCCTTAAGAATCAGCAGCAGTTTGTGAAGTTTATCAAAACGTTCAATAAAATTCACATTAATAAGATGTGTTTTATGCACCCTTAAAAACTGATAATCACTCAACAACTCATCAAATTCTTTAAGGGTTTTTGAAGCCAGTAACTGATCTCCGTTAGTTAGGTAAAAACGGGTTTGATTATTTTCGGCCTGGCATCGAATGATATCGGCAACATTTATGAGATAAATACTGTTAGCCGTGTGCAACACTATTTTTCTGGCTTCCTGATTAATAAATTTAAAGTTGTTGAAAAAGGCATTCAGCTTCAAATTTTGATTTTCGGATTCGAGTGTTGAAAGCGCTCTTTTTATGGCGCGCGTAAATTCATCTGAATCAATTGGTTTCAGCAAATAATCCAGGGCGCTAAATTTGATTGCCTTTAAGGCGTAACGATCATAGGCTGTGATGAAAATCAATTTGAATCGAATCTGATCAAGCTCTCTCAGCAAATCAAAACCTGAACCATCTTTCAGGTTGATGTCGAGCAAAACAATATCTGGCTTCGTGGCCCCAATCAGGGCGATACCACTCTCTACGCCATCAGCTTCGCCAACAAGTTCCACCTGATCGCAGCAACTTGATAACTGATGCGCAATAACTTCCCGGGCACTAAGCTCGTCATCGATAATTACAACTTTAAACATAAGGAGGCTGCGTTGTTATTTCAATAAGTAATAGGTTGGTTTTAAAGACCCAAAGTTACGATATCTTCTTCAATTCACAAAAAACTATTTTTCAGAAAGCGGAAAATTTTCAGGACTTTTTTGTCGCTTGTTTTGAATGCTGCTTCTGAACCTGAACAGAGCAAATTTTAGTACTCCATAAACAAACAACAAAAACAACAAACCCAGAATAGCATAAAAAGTATATTGATAGCTTAAAAACTGCCTTTTGAGCTGATCGTTTTCCTTTGCGAGGGAAGCCAGCTGCGATTCATACTCCTTCAATTGATACCTGTTTTGCGCATCAGCTGTCTGTAGGTTAGCGTAGGCATCTGCAAGCGAATCCCTGGCAATTACAAACTTATCAAAATACGCTAAAAACGCCTTGTAATTACCTAATCCTGAAGCATTTTTCATCCTGGCCTCCAGAATTAAATCCTCATAAAGTCTGCTGTTTACTTCTTCAGATTTTTCTTCGCATTTCTCTAACCACAAATTCGATTCAACAAATTTATCCAGCTTCTGATTTGCAATTCCCATATAGTAATAAGCCATTAAAATTCCGTCGGTATGGCCAATGGTTTCATGTATCCGAAGGCCACGCTGATAGAATGAAAAAGCCTCTTCAAACCGTTCCTGCTCCATCCAGATATTTGCAATATTAATCAACACATTGGCTGTACCAAGCGGATTACCAAGCTTTTCGCGTAAGGCAAGCGATTGATTAAACCTATCAAGTGCTTTGTTGTAATCAGCAAAATCATAGGCATATATCAATCCCTGGGTGTAAAAAATCCGCGACAAGTCGGTTATCGCATTAAACCGCTGATAAATAGCTTTTGCTTCATCTAGTAATTGCAGCGCTTTTTCGTTTTGATTCCATTGCCAGTAAACATTAGCTAAATTATTGGTTACCTGAGCATAACGCATACTATCCTTTAATTCGGCAAAAAGAAGCTGCGCCTGATAATAGGCATCAAATGCTTTGTTAAGTTCTCCGCGTTGGTAATAAATACCTGCAATATTGATATTGGTAGTGGCATAAGCACCTACATCTTTCATTTCGAGTTGAATATCATAGGCTTGCTGATAAAATTCCAGGGCCTTTTCATTATCGCCCAACTGCTTATAAATAAGTCCTGTGTTATTCAGAACTGTTGCTTTACCCACCTGATCACCTGCTTTTTCGTACGCTTTTACTGCCTGTTCATAATAACTTAGCGCCAGCTCATAATCATCACTTTGGTAAGCGCTGATTCCCATTGATTTCAAAACTTTGGCTTTTAAGCGTTGAAAACCTTCAGCTTCAGCATAGGAAACAGCATCCTGAGCAGTTTTCAGGCTTTTATCATAGGAAACCAAGCGATACGCTTCCGACAAATTAATCATCGTTTCTATCCGCTGATCGCCTTGCTGCCTGTCGAGCAATTGATACAAGCTATCAATCACATGCAGTTGGCCATCAGCATAAACCGTTGATAGTATATTAATTGTAAAAAATAAAACAAGAATTCGCTTCAAAACTGGTTGAATTTATTGCAATGATACGAAAATTTATTTCTTGCAGCATAAACCCAAAAACAGTTGTATCGTTCTCTATCATAGTGGTTGAAACATTTTTGACCGGAATAGCTATCTTTGCCGAAAATGTCTTGATATGATAAGATCGATGACGGGATTTGGAAAAGCTTCGGCTAGCCAAAACAGCACCAAAATACAGCTTGAAATCAAAGCACTCAACAGCAAACAAATGGATCTAAGTCTGAAGCTTCCGGCGGCCTTCAAAAAGCTTGAATACGAATGGCGCAACTTTCTGGCTCAGGAGCTTCAAAGAGGTAAAGTTGAAGTAGTGCTGACCTATGACGAATCTTCCGAAAAACAGGCCGGGCAAATTGATTCAAGGCTTGCGGCCTTTCACATTGAACAGATAAAAAAACTTGCTGAATCACTTCATTTTGAGGCTCCAACGGACATGGCAAGCTACTTATTGAAGATGCCAGGAATTTTTGCTGCAAACGAAAATGAAGCTGATGAAGAACTGATTAGCCTTGCAACTTCTTGCCTGAAGGAAGCTGTTGCAGCTTTTGATTTGTTTCGCCTGAACGAAGGCAAAGTGCTCGAAAAAGACCTGAGTTCACGTATCGAAACCATTCTAAGCCTTTTAATGCAAGTAGAACCTCTGGAATCGGAACGGCTGGAAACTGTGAAACAACGTCTGACGAAAAACCTGAACGAGCTTGCTGCCTCTGTAAAATATGACGAAAACAGACTGGAGCAGGAGCTGATTTATTACCTCGAAAAGTTTGATGTCACTGAAGAAAAAGTCAGGCTAAAACAACACTGCAATTATTTTATCCAAACAATGCCTGAGGATCAGGCAGGAAAAAAACTTGGTTTTATCAGCCAGGAAATCGGCAGAGAAATCAACACGCTGGGCTCCAAAGCCAATCATGCCGGCATACAACGCCTGGTGGTTCAAATGAAAGATGAATTGGAAAAAATTAAAGAACAGCTATACAATATTTTATGAGCAAGCATCCTGAAAGAAAAGGTAAACTTCTGATTTTTTCAGCTCCTTCCGGCTCCGGGAAAACAACTTTGGTTAAATATATCCTGGATCAGATTCAGGGCCTTACATTTTCGATATCAGCCACCAGCAGACCACCACGTGCCGGTGAAGAAGACGGAAAAGACTATTATTTTCTGACACCAAATCAGTTTAGAAAAAAAATTACAGAAAATGCTTTCCTTGAATTTGAAGAAGTTTATCCTGATGTTTTCTATGGGACTTTATTCGATCAGATCGCATCAAAAAGAGCAGCCGGAAATCATGTTGTTTTTGATGTGGATGTGGTGGGCGGCCTCAACATAAAAAAACACTTTGGAGAGGACGCCATGGCAATTTTTATCAAAGCTCCTTCTCTCGATATCCTTGCTGAAAGACTGAACAATAGAGGAACTGACAGCAGCGAAAGCATACAGAAACGAATTGAAAAAGCCGAGTGGGAAATGGGCTTTGCCAATCGTTTTGATGTGGTTTTAATAAATGATCAACTCGAAAAAGCCCAACATGAATTAAAGTCGATAATTACTGAATTTTTAAAAGCTTAGCTATTTTAATGACCAAATTACCAACAACATATACAGCAATCGAAATCGCTCAGGAACAACCCAATGTGGTTAAAGCCTTGCTCAGTTTGCAGCAGGTGACCAAAACCCTCCGCGAGCCCGAGCCGAACGAATTGCTTATCC
>JAGYNM010000101.1 GCA_018399335.1 Bacteroidales bacterium
GGTGAATTTTTTCTCCGGAAAGGCGTCCACGCCAATTTCGACACGCTGCCCGGTTTTCACTTTTGAAATATCAATTTCGTTTATGTAGGTTTTGGTGATCATTTCCCTGAGATTTGGCAGGGTTGCAACCACATTTTCCCAGGCACTGATGGTGGCGCCAACACCCCGCTTTTTGCCGTCGTAATCGCGCTGATAGACTACCATTCCCGCTTTTGGAGCCCGGATGTTGAACTCGGCATTTAAGGCAATAAGTTTTTCATACTCCGATTGTTTTTTACGCAGGGCTGTTGAAACTTCGCTCATATTGGCGACGGCTTTTTCTGATTTCAGCGAGTAATTTCTCACGGCCTGATCCAGCGAACGCTGTGCCCTGTCGAGTTCGATCTGCACCTGTCGTTGTGTTGCCGGTGGCTCATAAATGGATTGATCAACGGCAATTTGGGCTTCTTCCATGGCGTAGCGCAGATTGACCAGTTCGTTTCGGGCTGCCCGCAGTTCCATGGTAGTATCGAGTTGGGTTTTGATAAAATTGTTTTGGAATTGCTCGATATCAATTTCCTGATCTTTAATTTTATTGGTAAGCTCGGTGCGGTCGAGGCGGGCCACATAATCACCGGAATCAACGATAGAACCATCCGGAATGATATCGTCAATTTTAAGTTGCCACAAACGTGCTTCGCGAAGGCTGGAAGGAGATGGTCCGAAAATATTTTCAGAGCTTTTCGCTTCGAGTTCTCCGGTAGTGGTTACACTAATAATAAATGGTCCTTTTTTTACCGTAGTCTCAATCACAGCACCAGATTCCAGTTCGGGGCGTGTGGCGTACCAGGTAATCAGTATCAGCGCCAGGATTGCTGCGATACTGAGATAAATTTTTCTGCGTGACTTCATAAGCCCATAAAATTAAAGGTTTTTGGATGATCAAACAAATCAAAGCAGTTTACGGATGATATCTTCCATGCTGATGCCTTCGGCTTCGGCTGTGTAGTTGCGTACCAGTCGATGACGTAAAATGGGAAGCGCCACAGCCTTAACATCTTCTATGTCAGGAGAATATTTTCCATTGAAAAGGGCGTTGGCTTTGGCTCCGATTATAAGGTATTGCGAAGCCCGCGGGCCGGCACCCCAGCTGATATATTTGTTCGAAAACTCATGTGCTGAAGCTGTGTTGGGACGTGTTTTG
Source organism: Bacteroidales bacterium (assembly GCA_018399335.1). Taxonomy (GTDB): domain Bacteria; phylum Bacteroidota; class Bacteroidia; order Bacteroidales; family F082; genus UBA5536. Next base: position 1,184 of record JAGYNM010000101.1, read on the forward strand.
CCTACAAGCTTAACGGCATAATCATAAACATTGTCGGCAACGGGCACTTTGCGCACCAATTGCTGGAAATAGTTGATTTCCTTTTCGCTCATCACCGGATTTACCTGCTGAGTAGTTCCGCTAGTAGTATTTTTAACTACCAAAATCTCTTCTTCAAAAGCTGGATAGTCGAGCCACAGGTTAAACATAAAACGGTCGAGCTGTGCTTCCGGCAGGGGATATGTACCTTCCTGCTCGATGGGGTTTTGTGTGGCCAATACAAAAAACGGCTCGAGCAATTGATGTGTTTGTCCTGCAACGGTGATGCGTTTTTCCTGCATGGCTTCCAGCAGTGCAGCCTGCGTTTTGGGAGGTGTACGGTTGATTTCATCAGCCAGAATCACCTGTGCAAAAACAGGCCCTTTGATGAACTTAAAATGTCGTGATTCATCCAATATTTCTGTCCCGATGATATCCGAAGGCATCAGGTCGGGAGTGAATTGAATACGGCTGAAGCTGAGCCCAAGCGCTTTTCCGATGGTATTTACCAGCAGGGTTTTGGCTAGTCCGGGTACACCAACAAGCAGCACATGTCCCTGACTAAAAATTGCCAGAAGGGTTTGATGTATGATTTCTTCCTGTCCAACGATTACCTTTCCAATTTCTTTCTTGAGATCCTGGTATTTTAGTTTTAGCGCGTCGGCGGCTTCTTTATCTGAATTGTACATGAAGATCAAGCGTTTTTTTGGTTGTTTACTCGTTTTTCCAATTATAATCGAAGGTGCAATCCGTAAAATTCTCGTTGATACGCACATAAGCTGAGTTGGATTTATCCCTGATCCATTTATCCACTGCCTCTTGTTTTTTCTTTTGCAGTGCCCAATCCTGGATGCGATTATAGTCGTCGCGCAGATTAGCTTTGTGAGGAGTGGTTTTGCGTTTCAGCATCAACAATCTGTAAGCATCTTTGCCGTCTTCGGTTACCATAGGAACAGGATCACTCAGCTCGCCAACCTGCAGTTTATCAATTACAAACGAAACCTGCTGATCCAGACTTTCGGCTTCAAAAAGCGTGCTTCCGGTATAAGGATTAAGCAACATACCGTCTTTGCCTTTGTTTTCGTCGTTGCTGTATTTTTCAACAGCTTCCTCAAAAGTGATATCGCCATTGCGGATTTGCATCGCGATGGTATCCAGTTCATTTTTTGCTTTTTCGAGGGCATAAGGCGAAACCTTTGCCATCAGCAGGATGTGACGAACGTTTACGTATTCGCCTCTGCGCTCGATCATCTGGATGATATGGAATCCGGCTTCCGTTTCAACGATTTCCGAAATCTCTCCGTCTTTCAGGTTAAAGGCTACTGCCTCAAACTCGGGATAGAGCTCGCCGCGACCATAAAAACCAAGTTCGCCACCTTTGCGTGCCGAGCCGGGATCTTCTGAGTAAAGCACTGCCAAAGTGGAAAAGCGTTCGCCATCGAGGATGCGTTTGCGCAATTCGAAAAGGCGTTCTTTTACCAAGAGTTTTTCATCAATACTGATGGGTGGTTTTTTGACGATCTGGGCAATTTCGTATTCTGTGTTGATCATCGGAATGCTATCGGCGGGCATCGTCCGGTAATAATTTTTTATTTCGGAAGGTGTAACTTCCACCTCATTCATAATACCGTTTTGCACTTCCTGCACCAGCATTTGATCCTTTACCAACCGGCGCAGCTCACTTTTTATTTCGTTGATGCTTTTGTTGTAATAAGCCTCCAGCTTTTCCTGAGATCCCAGCTCGTTGATAAAATAGCGTAAGCGACGTTCCATTTCCTGATCTATCTGAACATCTGTCACTTCAACGCTATCAATCTCAGCCTGATTGAGCATCAGTTTTTGAAAAAGCAGATCTTCCAGTATCCTGCATCGAATGGTTTCGGCACTTCCGCTGATGCCACGCTGCAAACGATATTGAATGTATTGATTTTCAATATCTGACTGCAGGATTACATTTTTCCCAACCACAGCTGCAACCTGATCAATAACCTGTTTTTGCTGTGCTTCTGCTTTTATATATAGCAGGGCTAACAGGACCGAGGTGGCGAGCAATATTTTTCTTAACATCATAGGATAGTCTTTGTCGTTTGTAAACAGTTTTGCAGATGACTTATTGCATCAATTATTGTGTTTTGATCAAAAAGTAATTCATTTTATGGATTCTAATAAATTTCAAACACTTTTTGTCGCAGTGCCTGCTCGTACAATCCGTCGTGTGTTTGGCGCAATAAGGCTTGACGACGTTGATTAAGCAGGATATTTTTTATGTTTTCGTATTCGATTTCGAGCGGTGAAATGCCTTCGCTGAGCAAATAATCCTCAATCCTTAACAGATAACTGAAAGGAGGATCATCTATTTCTACAAATGTATTACTTTTCAGGAAGGCCTCCTGGTTGAGCGTTTCGAGCGGTATTTGTGTGATCAGATCATCGAATCGAATCCAGTTCAGGGTATCGTTGTAGTATGAAAGTGCATGGCTTGAGGCCAGCATGTCGAGCGAGTCGAGCAAGAGCGTGTCGGGATTGGCCATAAATTCCCTGAAGGCCGGTTTCATTTCCGAATCAACAGGTAAAATCGTATAAACCACCTTTACGAGGTTGTGACGCAGCTCAAAATTCTGTTTATTATTTTCGTAATAAGCTGTTATTTCATCTTCAGCCACCACAGTATCAAGTTTTTGTTTAATCAGCTCAGTTTCGTAAGTGTAGATCAGTAATGAGGTGCGGTAGTCTTCCAGTTTCTGGCTGAAATCAGTTTGCGCGGCAGTCAGGTTTTTTTCAGCTTGCCTGATTAGTAATCGTTTTCTTATCCAGTTGTCGATAAACCTATTAACGAGCATAATGCTATCCTGCTTCGAAGTGCCCGATGCGACCAGGCCCTTCAGATCGGCTTCGTAAAGGTAGTTGCCATACACTTTGGCAACCACTTCGCCCTTGCTGGAGTCGCTAACAGCCGTGCAGGCCGAAAGAGCAGCCAAAAGCAGCAATAGCAGGTAATGCTTCATTAATAATCTGATTTAACTTTATCGAATACTTTTTGATTCACTGAAACAGGATATTTTTCGCGCAGACGGTTCACCCATTGTTGCTCAAGCGCTGTTTGATAATCGGAAGTGATCAGGCCTCTTGCTTCATTCAAAGCCTTTGGTTCGGGCTCAAGCACCTGATGAATGCGCACAAAAACACTCATTTTGTCCACATTGGTTTTGAGCTCATCCGAAAGACCTGCTTCCCATGAAATCATATCGACATAATTGTTGTCGCCACGCTCAAACTTTCCTTTTTTGATTCTTACCGAACGGATGCTGTCCTGATCTAATTTTTCGAGCAGGGCTTCATCTGTAAGTCCGGTTTCGAGAATGGCTTTTACACGCGCCACGTCTTCCGCTTTGGTGATGGAATAAATGGTAGCTTCTGCTCTTTCGCCCCACAAATAATTGTTTTTGTTGGCTTCGTAAAATTTTTCGAGACCGATGGTATCTTTCACAGCTTTTGACCAAACTTCCTTATCCATCAGATCGAAAAGCAGGATGCCATCACGGTATTCTTCCATGAGAGCTGCAAATTCAGGATATTTCTTTTCGAGCTGACTGTCTTCGTAATCCAGGCTGCTTTGGTCAGCAAATTCGCTGAAAAGCTGACGGGCGTATTGGGCTGCATTCAGGTTTTCCTGTTTGCTTTGTTTGCCCTTGATAAATGCAATGAAGTCGGTATTGGTATAGTTTTGCTTGCCCAATTTAAAGAGGCTGTTATCGTTGCTCAGGCTTTCGGGAGCTTCCCATTTACCACTCACAAAAGTGCTGTCGAGCTGGCTGATAAAGCTTTGTAAGTTAGCTTCATTGGCTTTGAAGCCGTTTTCATTTTTTATCTGCGCAATTACAGCCTGCTCCGATTTCTGGGCGCGACTGTCTTTGGCCAGGCGTTCGCTCAGTTTGGTTTTTTCTTCTTCAAAACTGCCAGGAGCTTCTGTTCCGATCAGTTTGATGATATGGTAGCCATAAACTGTTCTTACAGGCTCCGAAATTTCATCAATTTCGAGTGTTTTTACTGTTTCAACAAATTCCGGTACGATACGATTTACGGTGAATTTGCTCAATTTGCCATCGCGTTGTGCCGAGCCACGGTCTTCGGAATAAGCTTTCACGGCTTCTTCGAATTTCATGCCGCCCTGGATTTCTTCGTAGATCCGTTGGATGCGTTCTGATTTTTCCTTGTCGAGCGAGTCGGGGGCATTGATCGGAAGGCTAAGGTAAATATGAGCCACTTCCATATTGCCTATGGCAGGGCTCCGATCTTCCACTTTGATGAGGTGATAGCCAAAATCGGAGCGAACGGGCATTGAAACTTCACCAACAGGGGTGTTGTAAGCTCCGTTTTCGAAGGGATAAACCATGTCAAAAACAGAGAAATATCCCAGATCGCCTTTGTTGCCGGGCCTGAAGGACTGCTTACCAGGAATTTCCTCGCGGTCGCGTGTAGAAGGATCTTCGGAAGCCTCAACGGCAACAGCAGCAAAGTCTTCGCCGGCCAGGATTCTCTTTCTGAGTTCCATTGCTTTTTGATATACTTTAAGGGTGTCTTCGGGAAGTGCGTTTTTATCCAAACGCAGCAGGATATGACTGGCTCTTACGTCCTGGAGTTTTCTGTCGTAGGCCTCCTGCAACAGCGCTTCACTCACTTTTTCGTTGGTAAAATAAGGCTTTGCTAATTGTTTGCGGTAACCTTCAAGTTCTTTAATAAAAGCCTGAGCGGTATCCATTTTTAAGGTTTCAGCTTCTTTTACCTTAAGCTTGAAGTTGATGTAAAGATCAAGGTATTCTTCCAGAGATTTCTTGTCGATCACTTCGTTGTTGACATTATTTTTGCCATAAACATCCATGAATTCTTTAACGGTAACCTGCTCATCAGCAATGGTCATCAGTACTTTCTTGTCGAGTTTGTTTTGTGCCTGCAGCAGGAATGCTGATCCGATCAGCAGGCTTAAAATAAAGACGCGCATTGTTGTTCTCATATCTTATCGATGGATTTTATTGGTTAACGAATATTAATTTTTACGACTGTAGTTTGGAGCTTCACGCACGATGGTGATATCGTGTGGATGACTTTCGAAAACTCCTGCAGCAGTTATTTTTACAAATTTTGCCTTTTTAAGGTCAGTGATCGTTTTGGAGCCTGTATAACCCATCCCGGCGCGCAAACCGCCCACCAGTTGATGGACCACTTCCGAAAGTGTTCCTTTAAACGGCACACGACCAACGATACCTTCAGGCACGAGCTTTTTCACATCGTCTTCGGCATCCTGGAAGTAGCGGTCTTTGGAACCCTCTGACATAGCTTCGATAGATCCCATACCGCGGTAGGTCTTGTATTTTCGGCCTTCATAAATAATTGTTTCACCCGGAGATTCGTCCACGCCGGCAAAAAGTGAGCCCGCCATGATGCTGTCGGCACCTCCGGCAAGGGCTTTCACAATATCGCCTGTGAAACGGATGCCGCCATCAGCGATAACCGGAACACCGCTTCCTCTGAGTGCTTTAGCAACGTCGTACACAGCAGTCAGTTGGGGCACGCCTACGCCGGCTACCACGCGGGTTGTGCAGATAGAACCTGGGCCTATTCCTACCTTGATGCCATCGGCGCCGGCAGCCAGCAGATCGATCGCTGCATCAGCTGTTGCGATGTTACCAATCACCAGATCAATTTGTCCGTATTTCTTTTTGATTGTTTTTGCCATTTCCACAACGCCTTTGGAATGGCCGTGAGCGGTATCCACTACAATGGCATCTACGCCTTCGGCCACCAGCGCATCCACCCGTTCGAGTGTATTGGCTGTGATTCCAACGGCAGCGGCAACTCTCAGGCGCCCGCGTTGGTCTTTACAGGCATTGGGGCGGGCTTTAATTTTGATGATATCCTTGTAAGTGATCAGCCCGATGAGCCTGTAATCTTTGTCCACAACAGGAAGCTTTTCGATACGATGCTCTTGCAGGATATCAGCGGCTCTTTCAAAATCAGTAAATTCAGTGGTGGT
>JAGYNM010000102.1 GCA_018399335.1 Bacteroidales bacterium
AAAGAAGTGAGCGATCAGATGCTGCAAATCATGAAAAATCATCCGCTTGGAAAGGATGCTGCTATAATTGGAGAAGTCACCTCTGACAATCACGGAAGATGCTATCTGGAAACACAAATTGGCGGAAATCGAATTGTAGATATGCTCGCAGGTGAACAATTGCCACGGATTTGTTGATCATAAATACCGTTCTATCGTACTGATTAACTGAGCTTTTGACAAAAGTCCCGATTCGCGCCAGATCATTTCGCCTTGCTTAAAAAGAGCGAGTGTAGGCACAGCACTGATATGATAGCGCGTTGAAACAAGCCGGTTGGCATCCACATCAATTTTTATCACCCTGATTCTGTCTTTAAGGGCGATTGCAACTTCTTTAATTATTGGTGCCTGCACTTTACATGGCTGACACCATTCCGCATGAAAATCAACGAGGACGGGAAGTGGTCCATTGATTACATTGTTAAAATTTCCTTTCATAACCAGTTTTATTTTACTGGTCAGAGATCAAACAGAGTACCAAAATAAAAAAGCTGAAATGCTGTCATACTGGCCTTAAAAACCATATTCATAATACAATTTGGATGTCTCTTCCGAAACTTCCTTAAACACGATGTGGTGATTGGTGCAACCATTTCTGGAACAAATCCTTACCGTTCCTCCGGCTTTGATAAAAAATGCGACAAGCGGAGCGCCACACACTTCACAATTTTCCTTGATGGATAATTCGTGATTGCAATGCGGACAAAACATATCTACAATATCTCCATCATTCATGGCTACATCAGTCCATTTTGAACCATCGCCATACAAACAGCACAAGCGCAATACCCCTCTTTCGTGCTCCGTTTCGATATTGATTTTGATAGAAGGCTTATCTTCAATGAGATGTTTCTCATCCATAAGCGATTCACAACAGTTAGGACATTTTAGCGAAAGTGAAACTTCTTTTTTCATGGCAGGGAAATTTGGGTTATCAACATAAAAACAAGCATAAATATACAATATTTTGACCTGTAAATCAAGTGCTTATTCTTATTTAAATCAATTCCAGATAAGAAGACCCAATAACCAAAAGCCTTATAGGATCCTCAAAATTTACTTATTTTTGCAGGGAAACAAAAAGAAATATGCACGAGCTATCCATTGCAATGCAAATTATTGAGATTGTGGATGAAGAATCCAAAAATCATGCTGCAACAGGTGTTTCCGCAATAAAACTCGATATCGGAACTTTATCAGGTATCGAACCGGACGCATTGGAATTTGCCATGGAAGAAGCTGTTAAAGGTAGCATAGCCGAACTGGCTAAAGTGTATTATAATTATATTCAGGCTGTTGCAGTGTGTGAAGAATGCTGCCACGAATTTGAGACGCACGATTATTTCAAAACCTGTCCTTTTTGTAATAGCCTGAATACAAGCCTTGTAAAAGGAAAAGAATTGAAAATTGCTGCAATTGATTTAATTACAAACTAAAAAGATAACACTATGTGCGGAACATGCGGATGTGGCGAAGACGACCACATTACTTACAGAAAACCAGGCGATCACAGTATTTTGCATACTCACAGCCACGACCACGGCGATCTTACTCATGCACATCCTCATGTTCATGATCATTCGCATGATCACAGTCATGCTCATTCACACGATCACGACCACGAACATACCCACACAGTGAATCTGGAACGTAATATTCTTTCGAAAAATGAGCTGCTTGCTGAGCGCAACAGAGGTTATTTTGAAGGCATGAATATCGTGGCCTTAAATCTTGTTAGCTCCCCCGGCTCAGGAAAAACCAGTCTGTTGGAAAAAACCATCACAAAAATTAAAGGCAAGTTAGAAACCGCTGTTATCGAAGGCGACCAGCAAACACTCAATGATGCAAACCGTATTGAAAAAGCAGGCGCACCTGTAATCCAGATAAATACCGGAAACGGTTGTCATTTGGATGCTTTGATGGTCAACAAGGCGATGAAACAACTTGAACTGAAGCAAGGAAGTATCCTTTTTATTGAAAATGTCGGGAATCTGGTATGTCCAAGCCTTTTTGATCTTGGAGAAACGAAACGCGTTGTTATCATCAGCGTGACCGAAGGCGACGACAAGCCAGCCAAATATCCTACCATGTTCGAAACGGCCGATCTCTGTGTGATAAATAAAACAGACTTGGCTCCTTACGTTGATTTTGATGAAGAGAGATTAAAAGCAACCGCGCTTCAGGTAAACCCACGTCTTGAATTTATCAGCCTGAGTGCTAAAACAGAAGAAGGCCTTGAAAACTGGATCAATTGGCTTGCTGCGCTAAAGAAATAATTACCGCTTCGTAAAGGATTATATCAAACAATCTGCCCACACAGATCAATATTTCCTTTGATAAAGATTAACAATGTTAATTTTTTAACACTTTTTCTTGCATAACGTTAAATGAGGGTTTAATTTTGCTGTTTGTTGATTCACAACTAAACAAAACGTTATCAGTTCATAACCATGAAACACCTGCCTCACAAAACCATAGAGCGGCTCAGTCAATACAGAAGGGCTTTACTGCTTTGCCTGGATAAAGGAAAACACATATTTTATTCGCACGAAATAGCTAAAATACAACATATGCAACCATTTCAAGTTCGTCGCGTCTGATGCTGATTATTTCACTTACCGGCACGTTAAGAAAAGGATACAACGTTAAAGAACTGATTGATCTGATCGAAATATCATCCGATTCAGATGATGGCATCAATCTTCAGCAGCAATCGTAGGCATGGGAAATTTGGGTCGTGCATTGATCAACTATTTTGCCAGTAGCGCTCTAAGCTTAAGATAGTAGCTGGTTCAACGTCATGGCGGACAAATTGGCAACACCATGTCAGGTTCATGTGTTTTGGAATTGATCAGTTGAAATTGTAACTCGCTGAAAATGTCAAGGTTGGTAGCGAAGCTGCTTTTCCTGCTGTTATGCTGTTGACACGGCTGATTTGCGTGAAAGCAGGCTCAGAGACATCTAAATTACGAGCGGTTCATCACCACGAGCAGAACATATCTGGAGGAATATGATATGATTACTACATGAAGTAGCCTTTTATGTGAAACTTCAAGTGGATCTGAATAAGCGTAATAAGGGTTTTTCACAAAGCATAAAAAGCAGGCTGTTTGCCTGCTTTTTTATACTCTCACATCAAATCTTTAAACGATAGTAACTCTTGTTCCGCCATCATCCACACCCAAAGTCGTAGATTCGATCGTGTCTTTTCCACTTCGTTCAACAAAATTAATTGCGGCACGGACTTTCGGAGCCATACACTTCCCGTGACCTTTCGGCCAGATAACGTTTTGCTTCGCAATCGTCATTTTTATCAAGTGATTTCTCCTGGGTGTGTTAAAATTAATGCAAACCTTTGGCACATCTGTCAGGATAAATAATTTATCGACCTGATCCCTCTGCGATGCCAAGAAAGTGAGCTACAACCAGATCCTTGTCGATAACAGCATCATTACTACATTTTCGATTCAGCACTAAAAACAAAGGTATTCCGCCTCCGCCAACATTGCGATATATGTCCTTCGGGCAATCTTCTAATCGGTTTGACGGTTAAAAATCACCAATGGTGTTGGTGAAGCAACAACCTTTCTCCATCCTGCCACGCGCATCATGAAAACGAAGTTTTGTTTTCAGCAGTAATTTGATCAGCCTCTTCTTTAGGCATAAAGGCCCGATTGGTTAGTTGGATTTTCAAAAGCCGGATCATCATGTTTTACAAGCACCTGTGTAATGATGGAAATAATATCGCGATCCATATCTTTTGCCATCAACACAATATGCGCAGTTGTTGCTCGATAACATAACCAATAAAACCCTGAGAATAGCCACACTGATATCCAAGGCATATCAGGCATGCCTATAATTTGTGTCCTGCAGTATTTGCAAGTAAATATTCCCTACCTGAGGTCCGTTTCCATGGGTTACCACAAGGTTGTAGTTTTCCATTGCTTGGTTAGGTTTTGCAGCTGCATAAGCGTTAGCTTCCTGCTCATCAATAGTTCCCTTTTGGTTTCGCAGAAGCAACATTTCCCCAAGCTTCTAGCTAATTTCTTCATAATATTTATGTTCAGTTAGTGAAAAGAGGACAAAAATACTAAATAATTCAAGTGAGCAAGCATCATCATTGATTTTTAACAATTAATTTTTGTATCAATTTCTTTTGCATTACATCTTTTATATATTTGACTGTTAACAATTTATAAATTTTAATTTTCTTCTCTGAAACTAATTCATAAATGAAGAAATTCCGACCACAAGCTAACACGTTCGCTAATACACCTAAAGCTTAAAATTATCAATTTGGCGCTTAAAGCCTTAACAGCTAAATTTGCCTTTCAAACCAAAAATCAAAACATGAGCCCAAAGCAAATTGGTTAGTCCTGCCTTCTTTATTTTTACTTCAAAATTTTCGTCAGGTCAAATCCATCACCAGGAATCATTTAAATTGTTTTTCCCAACGATGTACACACTTCGAATAGAAGCCATGCCACTCGAAGGATATGCTGAGCGTTGAAAGAAATCAACGCGCTAGAGCCAGCCTTCGTAATCAGCAGGTGATATGATTATCTGGATCACATAAAGGCACCGCTCGACACTGCTCTGTTAACAGGCTTTGATTCTATAAGTGCTTGTTTAACTATGCCCGTGTATAAAATCATTGGCAATCATGATATTTTTGGGGTATATTTCGGTGATTCCCTGCTCCAACATCCCGCTTATGGAAAACATTTTTATGAGCAAAATTTTGGCGCGAAATATTACACTCACGATTACGAAAATTGGCGTTTCTTTTTCCTCGACGGAATCAAAATAACTGCTGATCACAAATATATCGGTGCAATCGACAGCCTGCAGATGAGATGGATCGAAAGCGTTTTGGATACTACAAGCCATGATAAACAGCTGGCTATCGTTTCACATATACCTTTTTACACTGCTGGTTATCAAATATGGATTGGCAGTCAGGAAGCTGCTCCTCCGCATGGCGTGGTGCATAACTCAAACGATGTGATAGCGCTTTTCAGCGATCACAAGCTGAAACTCATTTTACAGGGCCATCTCCATATTTTTGAAAAGATATTTATGAAAGATATGTGGGTTATTACGGGTGGTGCTGTTTCATCACGATGGTGGCAAGGGAAAAATAATGGCATGGAAGAAGGTTTTACAAAATTGACACTATTCCCTGATGGCGAAGTTGAGGCCGTTTACCATGCCATAGATTGGGAAGTGCCCGCTAAACAATAGGTGAACATTTGGTGCAAGTTGTTGTTAAATGGGTAATCAAAAAATCTTTTACCTATTATGAAAAAAACAATTTTAGTTTCAATTTTTGCCCTCCTGATCTCTTTTGGAGCACAGGCTCAAAAACTTGGTTCACTATCTGAGTCCAAAACAGTTGAACATCCTTTCAATCCGCTTCCCTATAGCTACGACGCATTGGAAAAGGCTATTGACAGCGAAACGATGAATATTCATTATAACAAGCATTTCAGGGGATATTACAACAATTTCCTAAAAGCCATTGAAGGCACAGAACTTCAGTCAAAATCTCTTGAAGAAATATTCGCCAGCGTTAGCAAACAATCTACAGCAGTGCGTAACAATGCCGGTGGTTATTTCAACCACGATTTATTTTGGCAGGTAATGTCGCCAAATGGCGGTGGCGAACCACAAGGATCGCTTGGCAAAGCAATTGCTGAATCATTTGGATCATTCGATAACTTCAAATCTGCATTTGAGAAAGCAGCTGCAACACGTTTTGGAAGTGGCTGGGCATGGTTGGCTGTTGATGAGCAAGGAAAACTGTTCATTACAAGCACCCCCAACCAGGATAATCCACTTATGGATGTAGCTGAAAAACAAGGTACACCTATCTTAGGTTTGGATGTATGGGAACATGCTTATTACCTTAGGTATCAAAATATGCGCGGATCCTATATCGGAAAATTCTGGGAAGTAGTAAACTGGCCAGAAGTAGAAAAGCGATTTAACGCATTACAATAACACTCAAAAAAACCTGCCTTTACAGCAGGTTTTTTTTTGCATTTAATGCTTAACAAGAGGCAATTTGTTGTTTTACTTATCAGGCAAAAAAAATATTTATTCCTTAGCTTAAATCTCCAGCATAAGTTACATTTGCTTTATGAAAGACCAGCGTAAAGCAACTATTTTTGCACTTATCACAGTGCTTTTTTGGTCCACAATGAGTTCTGCTTTTAAGCTGAGCCTCAACTGGTTTTCGTATGACTGGCTGCTTTTGTGGGCCGTTGGTTTTGGCTGGACAGGCCTGATGATTCTGTCGCTTTTTAACGGAAATCTGAAACAGGTTTTCCCAAAAGACAAACAATACTGGCTAAAATCTGCCCTGCTCGGACTGTTGAATCCCTTTGGTTATTACCTTATTTTATTCAAAGCTTATGAGCTTTTGCAAGCCCAGGAAGCCGGTGTTTTAAACTATAGCTGGCCAGTAATTTTGACTTTGCTTTCAGTGCCACTTTTAGGTCAAAAAATTAGTTTGAAATCTTTTATTGCGATTCTGATAAGCTTTTCGGGTTTGTGGGTGATCAGTACTAAAGGAGCTGTTTTTTCGCTCGAATTCAGCTCGCCACTTGGCGTGATGTTGGCTATTGGAAGTGCTTTTCTGTGGGCATTGTATTGGATTATCAATCTACACGACAAGCGTGAAGCTGTTCCAAAAATTACCTTAAATATGGGCTTTGGACTCCTTTATATGCTCATCTACATAATGCTGTTCAATCGCTGGCAAGGGGTTAATATTCAGGGTGTAATAGGCTCAGCTTATATTGGACTATTCGAAATGGGTTTCACTTTTGTCATCTGGATGAAAGCCCTGCAATATGCTGAAAATACTGCTAAAGTGAGCAACCTGATTTTTCTTTCTCC
>JAGYNM010000103.1 GCA_018399335.1 Bacteroidales bacterium
CCTTAACAATTTCCATTCCTAATACCCAAACGTTTAACTTTCTAAAATTTCTCATTATTATAACACTTCTCGTAATTAAACTGCTTGCCAACAGCCAACAGCCAATAGCCAACAGCTAAAAATACCCCTCTCGTTTCTTCTGTTCCATGCTGCCTTCCTGGTCGAAATCGATCACGCGGGTGGTGCGTTCTGATTTGGTTACTGTCATCATTTCTTCAACGATTTTTTCTATGGTATCAGCTTCTGAATCAATGGCTCCGGTAAGCGGATAGCATCCTAAGGTGCGGAAACGTACTTTGCGCATCATAGCTTTTTCGGTTAGCTCTTTGGGCATGCGGTCATCATCAACCATAATCAGGTTTCCATCCATATCCACAATGGGTCGTTCTTTGGCAAAATATAGCGGAACGATAGGGATATTTTCCAGTCGGATATATTGCCAGATGTCAAGCTCGGTCCAATTGGAGAGCGGAAAAACGCGAATAGACTCACCTTTGTGAACCCGCGCATTGTAAATGCTCCACAATTCCGGACGTTGATTTTTAGGATCCCATTGATGAAAGCGATCGCGGAAGCTGTAGATACGTTCTTTGGCACGGCTTTTTTCCTCATCACGGCGGGCACCGCCAAACGCAGCATCAAAGCGGTGTTTGTCGAGGGCTTGCAGCAATGCCTGTGTTTTCATCACATCGGTATGAACTTTGCTGCCATGCGTAAAAGGCCCAATTCCAGACTCAAAGCCTTCTTTGTTGTATTCAACGATCAGATCCCAGCCTTTTTCTTTGGCGTAGTGATCCCTAAATTCAGTCATTTCACGGAACTTCCACTTGCTGTCGATATGCATCAAAGGGAAGGGAACCTTGGCTGGGTAAAAGGCTTTTTCGGCCAGACGAACCATCACCGAGCTGTCTTTGCCAATACTATAGAGCATCACAGGATTTTCAAATTCGGCGGCCACTTCACGGATAATGTGGATGGCTTCGGCTTCCAGTTCGCGCAGGTTATTGATAGCGTAGTTATTCATAGAAAAATAGGATTCGAAATGGCATAAAAAACGCTGCAAAGTACGAAAAAAAAGCCCGATTTTGCAGCATTTGTATATACTGACAGCTTTTTGCTATCTGGTATTAGTTTTGGCTTTCAGGTGGGTAGGCGATAAATGGTGGATTTTCCATCTGTTCGTTGTTATAGGAAAGCTCTTGCGACTCATCAGCGATGGCCACAACGCGACCACCTGCTGCAGTTACAACAGCATGTCCGGCTGCAATATCCCATTCTGAAGTGATACCAAATCGGGGATAAACATCGGCTAGCCCCTCTGCAATCATGCAAAGTTTCAGCGAACTTCCACGGGAAACGATCCGGATGTTATCGTGTTTTTTCTTGATGTCGTTGATAAATTGTGTTGTTTCAGGATTCAAGTGCGAACGGCTGGCAACGATAGTAAAATCTTTGTCTTGTCTTTCAAGCGGCAGCTTGCTGGCTTCGCGGCGTAGGTTTTCAATTGAGCTGTTGGCTTTCACAATGCCTTCAGCATGAAGCAGTTTCCATGCGCCTTGATCATCATTAAAGTATAGCGTATCAGTTACAGGGGCATAAATGATTCCTAAAACTGCTTTCTTTTGGCTTATCAGCGCAATATTTACACTGAACTCGCCATTGCGGTTTACAAACTCTTTGGTTCCATCAAGCGGATCAACCAGCCAGTAGGATTCCCAGTTTTCACGTTGATGGTAAGGTGTTTGGCGGCCTTCTTCGCTGATAATCGGCAGGCCGGTTTCTTTTAGCACCGCTGTAATCAATTCATCGGCTTTGGTGTCGGCTGTCGTAAGTGGAGTTTTGTCCGACTTAAAGTCAACACTAAACTCTGTTGCGTAAATATCCATAATTGCCTTGCCGGCCTGTATTGCTACTTTGATTGCTGTTTCGATTTTTTCCTTCATAAGATTGTTTTTGAGGTGGTATTTATTTGTTGTTTCTGATGTTGTGAACGATTTGAATCGATTTTCTGGCCTCTTCAATTCCGAAGCCAGTGCCATTTAAAATGTGTTGATAGCTCAATGTGTGAAGATCAGTAAAGCCTCCGCTAAATTCTATTTCATCGCCATCCACAGTTATAGTACGATACGTGGTTTGTCCTTTCGACCAGGCTTCTTCGGGCAGGTGATTGCGGTTGATGCTCAAGAGCCAGTTTACGCTTGCTTTTTCAAGCTCGAGGCGTCCGATAGCATGATCATGTGTGTTTTCGTGAACGATATTTTGTTGGCAATCGCCAAAAATCCAAGTGAGCATATCAAAAAAATGAATACCAATATTGGTAGCTATTCCTCCACTTTTTTCTGTTTTTCCTTTCCAGCTGTGATGATACCAGGCACCACGCGAAGTGATGTATTGCAACTCGATATGGTATCTTTTTTCCTGATTAGTGTTCTGGTCTATCTGTTCTTTTAATTTTAGGATAGCCGGATGATGGCGCAATTGGAGAATAGTGAAGATTTTTTTCCCGCTTTCTTTTTCTATTTCCTGAAGGGCGTCAATGTTCCAAGGATTAAGCACAAGCGGTTTTTCGCAAATAGCGTGTGCATCATTACGCAAAGCCATGCGGATATGCGCATCGTGCAAATAATTAGGCGAACAAATACTTACATAATCTACTTTTCCCTGCCCTTTTCGGCGAAGTTTATCCAAGTGACGATCGAAGCGTTCAGGCTCTGTGAAAAATTGTGCATCAGGAAAATAACTGTCAATTATTCCAACGCTGTCAAATGGATCCAGAGCAGCAACCAATTGATTATTAGTATCTTTGATAGCACGCATATGGCGCGGAGCGATGTAACCTGCTGCTCCTATCAACGCAAAATTAAAAGGGTGTTCGGCTAAGTTCATTATAATTAGACCTCAAATTATGTAAGATTAGCTTTAACGGTAAAGCAATCATGGTACTTCAACAGATTTCAAAGAAAGCAAAATTGAAGATTTCAGATTAAATAACCTGAAAAAATAATAAATATTTTACGTTTCCTTTATCCGGAAGCCCCCAACTACTAAAAGCAGACTTAAGTTTTAAAGTCTTCCGTCAATTTGATCCAAAGGCAAAATAGCTTTGATGTCGAACACAACAGCTTTATCTGCCTTAAGTACTTTTAAATCCAGACTTAGAAATTCGTCGTGAGCAACAGCAGCTACAATGGCATTGTATTTATTTTTGCCCAACTCGGTTTCTTTCGTAAAAATCTCAATGCCATATTCTTCTTTTACTTCTTCGGGATCGGCCCAGGGATCATATACAGTTACGTCGCAACCGAAAGATTTGAGTTCGTTCACAACGTCAATAACGCGGCTGTTGCGGATATCAGGACAATTTTCCTTGAAAGTGATACCCATTACCAGTACCGGACTTCCTTCGATTCGCAGCCCTTTCTTAATCATCAGTTTGATTACCTGATTGACAACTACGATACCCATATTGTCGTTGAGACGGCGGCCGGCAAGAATAATTTCAGGATTGTAGCCCAATTCCTGCGCCTTGTGCGTGAGGTAGTAAGGATCAACACCAATACAATGGCCGCCAACAAGGCCGGGCTTAAACGGAAGGAAATTCCATTTTGTTCCGGCAGCTTCCAACACTTCGTTGGTGTCGATGCCCATGCGCTGGAAAATCACAGCCAATTCGTTCACAAAAGCAATATTGATATCGCGCTGAGAATTTTCGATCACCTTAGCTGCCTCTGCTACTCTGATACTGCTGGCTTTGAAAGTGCCGGCTATAATAATGCTTTTATAGAGCTGATCAACTTCTTCGGCTATTTCGGGATTACTTCCGGAAGTTACTTTTCTGATTTTGGTTACGGTATGCACTTTATCGCCCGGATTGATACGTTCAGGAGAATAACCGCAGAAAAAATCCAGGTTGTATTTTAATCCACTGAATTGCTCCAGCACCGGAACACAATCTTCTTCCGTTGCTCCCGGATAAACTGTTGATTCGTAGATAACGATATCACCTTTTTTCAAAACTTTTCCAACTGTTTCGCTGGCTTTGATTAGTGGTGTAAGGTCGGGACGTTTGTTTTTGTCAATAGGAGTTGGAACAGTAACGATATAAATCTGACAATCTTGCAAATCTATAAGCGCTTCGCTGTATTGCAGTTGCACGGCAGATTTCAAATCTTCAGTTGTTGTTTCTAAGGTGCGGTCGTGGCCGTCGCGCAATTCTTTGATACGTTGTTTGTTGATGTCGAAACCGACAGTTGGTCTGATTTTACCAAATTCAACGGCTAACGGAAGGCCTACATATCCCAGCCCAACTACAGCAATTTTTTTATGATCCATGGATGAATATTTTGTGATAGTAATCTTAAATTCAGTTGTTTATTTAAAGCTTTAAGTAATTATTCTTTAAAAAATAATTTTTCAGAAAACCAGCGTTTTCCGTGGTTGGATATCACGAAAAAGAGCAGCAAAATTACTCAATATGACCAGCTTTCCAAAAAAGTTGAGGGTTAAATTTAAGCAATTTCAGCATTAACCGAATAATGTTGTATTAATTTGTGCTTCGAGTTAAAAAAAGTGCTGTTTGCGCCGGGCTTGAGTTTTTCTGCGTGAATACCATAAATTTTTGCAAGAAAAAATTCATGTACTTTTGCAGCAATTTTTTTAATCATTTGTGTTCAAGAACAAAAGAAAGGAAACTGATGCTGAAAAATCTTGTCATTGTTGAGTCACCCGCCAAAGCCAAAACCATTGAAGGATTTCTGGGAAAAGATTTTGTAGTAAAATCCAGTTACGGCCATGTAATGGATTTAAGCAAAAACCAGCTGAGTGTTGATATAGAAAAAGGTTTTGAGCCGCAGTATGAGGTTTCAGCCGACAAGAAAAAACTGGTTACCGAACTTAAAAAACTTGCCAAAGAAGCAGAAATTGTGTGGCTCGCTTCCGATGAGGACCGTGAGGGAGAAGCAATTTCATGGCACCTTTACAAGGCTTTAAAGTTAAAACCAGAACAAACCAAACGCATTGTATTCCATGAGATTACTAAATCTGCGATAACAAAAGCCATTGATAATCCCAGAAATATTGATGTAAATTTGGTTTCGGCACAGCAGGCACGTCGGGTTTTGGATAGGCTTGTGGGTTATGAATTATCACCACTGCTTTGGAAAAAAGTAAAGCCCAGCCTTTCGGCAGGTCGTGTGCAGTCGGTTGCTGTGCGGCTGATCGTTGAGCGCGAGGATGAAATCAAGAATTTTAATTCGACAAGTGCTTTTCGCGTAACAGCTGTTTTCAACTTTAAAGTTGACGGACAGCAACATCAGTTACAGGCCGAACTGCCAGAACGTTTTACAAAGGAAGCAGATGCACAGTCCTTTTTGGAGCAATGTATAGGAGCATCCTACAGTATTACGGATATTGAGAAGAAGCCTGGAAAAAAATCTCCTGCTCCGCCATTTACCACTTCAACGCTGCAACAAGAGGCCAGCCGAAAACTTGGATTTTCTGTAGCCAATACCATGCGGGTTGCTCAGCAGCTATACGAATCCGGGAAAATAACCTATATGCGTACCGATTCGGTAAACCTTTCGGATATGGCTTTGGGATTAGCTAAAGAAATGATCTCCAGAACCTTCGGAGATAAATACGTAAAAATTCGCAAATACAGCACAAAATCAAAAGGCGCGCAGGAAGCTCACGAAGCCATCAGACCAACCTACCTCAATCAGCCGGATGTGAAAGGCAGTGCTGATGAAAAACGTTTGTATGAATTAATCTGGAAACGTACTATTGCTTCACAAATGGCTGATGCACAACTGGAAAAGACAAACGTAAATATTTCAATTTCAACAAATAAAAAGCATTTTACAGCAAGCGGTGAAGTCATTTTGTTTGATGGTTTCCTGAAGGTGTATATGGAAAGCAGTGATGACGAAAATGGTGAAGAATCAAACAATATGCTTCCTCCGATCAGCAAAGGTCAGCCACTTGATTTAAAGGAAATGACTGCTCAGGAGCGTTTTACGCGGCATCCTGCGCGATACACCGAGGCTAGTTTGGTGAAGAAGATGGAAGAGCTTGGTATTGGTCGTCCTTCCACTTATGCGCCAACGATTTCAACCATCCAAAAACGGGGTTATGTGGTAAAAGAAGACCGGCAAGGCGTTGTGCGCAAGTATCAGGTGCTTCAATTGAAAAGCGATAAGATATCCACAAAGACTGCTTCCGAAAATACTGGTTTCGAAAAGGCCAAGCTGTTTCCAACAGACATCGGAACATTGGTGAATAAATTCCTTTGCCAATACTTTGACAGCATCATCGATTACAATTTTACAGCAAATGTTGAAAAAGAATTTGACGAGATTGCTGAAGGCAAGAAAGAATGGAATCAGATGATCAGCGAGTTTTATGGTCCTTTTCACAGCAAAATTGAAAATACTACCGAAAATGCAGGAAAGTTCAGCGGCGAAAAGCTGCTTGGCGTTGATCCTGCTACGGGCAAAAATGTGTTTGTGAAAGTAGGACGTTACGGCCCGATGGTTCAGCTGGGAGATACCGATTCAGAGGAAAAGCCACGATT
Organism: Bacteroidales bacterium; assembly: GCA_018399335.1. Taxonomy (GTDB): domain Bacteria; phylum Bacteroidota; class Bacteroidia; order Bacteroidales; family F082; genus UBA5536. The sequence continues at coordinate 6,572 of JAGYNM010000103.1, forward strand.
TGCCGGATTGCGTAAGGATCAAACCATGGAATCCATAAGCCTGGATGAAGCCTTGGAGCTTTTTAATTTTCCGCGCTCGCTGGGTAATTACGAAGAAAAAGAAATGACTGTCGCAATAGGACGATTTGGGCCTTATGTGAAGCATAACAATAAGTTTTACAGTCTTCAAAAAACAGATGATCCAGGCGAAATAGATGCTGAGCGTGCTATTGAGCTGATCGATCTAAAGCGCGAAAAAGATCAGAAAAGCATTATTCGCGAATTTGATAAGGAACCCGAATTGATGCCCTCGTTTTCGCGGGGTGTTCAAGCACACCACCAAAGCGG
>JAGYNM010000104.1 GCA_018399335.1 Bacteroidales bacterium
ATTGCTCCGGATTAGCTTTATCGTCGGCGAATATTAGCTCGGAACGGGTTAAAAAAACCAGTTTATCTTCACGCTGCGTTATATCCAAAAAACGAGAATCATGCAAATCAAAAGGAATATTTTGCCAAACAGATTTCTTTGCATCAAGCTGATATAAACCCGACTGCGTGGCGGCATAAACCTGACCTGATTTGGTTTTGAAAAGTTTGTTTATCTTTCTGTTGTCTGTACCATCCGGAAAACCATCCCAAAAAGCATTATAATCCGAAAAGGCAGTATCAGTAAGCCAAATGCCAACATTACCATAAATCAACAGGCTATCGCCACCCAACTGCAAGCCACCCCGAATGACGGCATTATTCCAGTTGTGATAGCGATAAACCTCTGGCAACCAATCGCGGTTGACATCAATACTGCTAATAAGATTTCTATGATTGAGGATAATTCCCGAAACAGCCCATAAAATCACAAAAAAGCCTAGGGTAAGCGAAAACCACTTATGTATCCATTTCCATTTTTTCAAAACAATGCCAGCTATGCTAAATGTTAATAATTAATAGCCAACACCTGCAGCCATCACATTCTCCGGATCAAAGGCATGGCAAGGCGTTACGGCATACACCATATCGCATTGCGGACAATGGGTTTCGAAAAAACCCATCTCGAAATCACTGCCACAATTTTCACAGCTGAGCTGAAAAGCCATTGGCATGGGCTGTTGGTCAAAACCCATTTGTCTTACTTTATCGGCAACCATTTTACCATTTTGAAAGCTGCCTGAGCATCCATCGTGCATCATCATTTCTTAAATTAAGTGTTAATATTATTCGTTTTCCCGTTGTAGCACAGCGCCACTTCTGAGCGCTGTACGCATTTTTTGGTGTTTATTATCAGCTTGTTCCAGTTCGGCCAATAAAGCACGTTCCTCCGACGATGTTTTTATCACACTATGAATACCACCGTTTTTGATCACAATACGCTGATCTGCCATCAATGCCAGCAGTGGATCATGTGTTGCCATCAGCACGATTTTATCCTCTCCGGTGAGAATTTCCAGCGCTTTCTTACGATCGATTCCGGCATTTTCAATCTCATCAATCAACACAACCGGCGATTGACTTAAAAGCGCTGTATCGGCAATCATTAAGGCGCGCGACTGCCCGCCACTAAGCGCGGTAATTGCTGTGTCAGGACTAAACTTTTCGCCAGCCAGCTCGTTAGCTGAACTGATAATCCGATTAATCAAATCATCCGCATCCGACACCATCCTGCTTTTGGCATGTAATTCAAGAAACTCCTTCACAGTGAGATCCATCACAAAATTCATGTTTTGCGAAAGCTGTGCAACCAGTTTTTTATTTCCCGAAAAACGCCAAACACTATCCGGCAACTGGTCGTTGATCAGCATTTTTCTTTTAGTGGGTGTGTCGCCCTGCGCTACCCATTCAATATCCGCCAGCAAACGACTCTTGCCCGAGCCTGTTGGACCAACAATACTGGTAATCGTTTTAGGTTTAAAATCAAGCTTTTCAAAACCTTCCGGCTCACCTGATTTGTTCGTGCCAGGTAAAATAGTCAGTTTATTTACCTTAAAACTATCATTGCCGATAAAAGCCTGCATCTCTGTAATAAAATCGATCAGCTGCCCGATAAATGCATCAGCATCAAAGGCTTGATCCTCAGCAAATTCTTCATCAATCAATACAAAAAGTTCGGCCAGCGATTGAGCCGGATTCAATCCAGACATCCAATGTTGCCCCTCAAAAAACGAGGACAAAAAGGGATACTTTTCGATAAGTACCTGTGGACTTTGCTGCAGGATTTCGTTTTGAGTCATGTCTTAATTATTCTTGAGGTCAATTTTACGTACATTACCCATTTGATACGACTCGCCAATTCTGGTCTCGCCAAGGCAGTAACTGCATAGTGCCGAAGGCATCGAAAACCGTAGCTTTTTACCTTTAAGTGTATCAATATGCTGGTTTTCATCAAATAAGAGCGTGCTCAATTCATAAGCTCCCTGTCCGGTTAGTCCGTTCACATGCATTATCACAGCTCCCGGATTTACGGCATATACGCCGGCAGCAAAAACTTCGCGCTCGGCCTGAGATACTATATCCCCTTTTGTAATCACCACAATATCAGCCATGCGCAACATCGGTCCAATTTTTCGCGGGGTATTGATTCCGCTGAGGTTATCAATCACACAAACCGCTTTGATATCTTTTACGTAAGGTGAGCACCGGTTGCATAAGCCTGCGCTTTCCGAAACCAGCAGATCAAATTTTTCTTCCACGCCCCATGCGGTAACTGCTTCGATATTTGAAACGAAATAATGATCAGGACAAAGCGAGCCTGAAAGCCCTTTTTTTACAGGAATTCCAGCCTTTTCGTAGGCTACATCATCTTCTGTGTAAAGACAATCGAATTTTACAGCACCAATTTTTAACCCGCGCTGTTTAAGGCTTTCCGCTGTTTTTAAGATAACAGCTGTTTTTCCTGATGAAGGAGGACCTGAAATAGTTACCAGATTCATATGAAGGATTTTTTAGTTTGAAAAGCACCCTCAAAAACGGCTGTACATGCCTCAAATTCCTGATTCAGATTGTGTGCATTGATGTAATCCCAACCCAGCCACATATATTGATTATCAGAAGAAACACCATTATCTATTTGAGGATGAAGGCTTGGAAACAACCCCTGATGAGATAGAATTGACGCCAGCTTTTCACCTCCCAAAAAAGCAGACAGCTTCTCGAATTCAGGGCTTTTATGGGTTTTTCCTACTGCAAAGATCGGGCTGATAATAGCGCCATCGGCAGGCCAAACGGCGAGCATAGGGCCACCTGCTTTTGCCATTTTCGTAAAGAAATAAGGCATGATAGTGATGGCAGGTTTTTGTGCTTTTGAACGATCAGATTTAACCATTTGCGCCGGATGCAAACTCTGCTGCATATTGCGTCCGAGCGCCTCAATAGCTTGCATCCCATAGCGATTGCGCATGGTTAGCAAAATCGCATTAAACAAATCAAAATCTGAAACCGGCAAACTGATGCTGTTTTCCCACTCTTCACCCAGGAGGTCTTCCCAACGCTGCGGCACCTCGCGCCCGTTGAGTTCCTGTTGATTTACCAAAAAAATAGCTGGCACAACAGCGATTATACCATAGCGCGCTTCAGGATCTTTCAGCTGTAAATTCTCATTATCAAAATCCGGATTGATGCTTGCCCAGGGAAGCGGATCAGCCAGCAAACCTTTTTGTATGAAACGACCAAAATAATCCGCTTCAAAAAATAGGTCAAAGCCGGCAGAGATATAAATATCGTCCAACTCATTCACCGATGAAGCATTTCCTATATCGTCCTTGAGCCAGTCGAGCCCCATCGAAGCAGCCTTTAATTCAGCATTTACAAGTGTTTGCTGCATATCGTGTTCCAGAAATTCGTTAAGCGCTTCCTGCAATGGAAGGCGAACCGGACAAGGCAACAGCCCTTTAATGCTAAGCGATTTATTCTTTGTCCGCTGATTTTTTGCCCCATTTGCTTGAATAGCCTCCTCGAGCAAGGCCATAAAAACACTCTCGTCGATGCCTTTCATCGATAGCGCCAGATCAAGCCGAAGCGATTTACCCAGGGTGCTGCGTTTTTGCTCGTCGGCCATTTGCTGAAATCCGTTTTTCACAAATACATCAATGGTTTGTGGATAGCGATCAGTGATTTCAAAAAGGCTTTCGTTAGGTTTTATCAGGTTCATAAACTGAATTTTCGACAAAATTAATATTTATTCAGGTATTTATTTACCAGTTTTCTTATATATCTTTATTCTAAATATTATTTACAGTTAATCAGGTATTTACTAAAATAATTTAGAATAGAAATTCATTAAGAAGTCGGAAAACGAAGACATCAGGATTTTAACGCTTCCCTGATTTTGGGGATAAATTCTTTCGCTGTGTTATAACCAATATCAAAAATTTTATTGGCCTGATCAAAATCAAAGGTTCCAAACTCTTCCATCTCTTCGGAAGAAACATAAATATCACAGCTATCCAATTGATCGCGCAGTGTGTTGCGCACAATAATGTGCAAACAGCGCTCCACCACAGGCATTAGAGAGGTGTATGAAGTGTCTGTTTTCTCCATGAAATTGCAGTCGAGGCCAACCACAATGGTATCGTCAGCTTTCAGGCATTCAGCAGGAAGATTAAGCGTAAGACCACCATCCAGGTAAAATTCCGAGCCAATTTTCACGGGCATAAAAACAATTGGAATGGACGATGATGCTACCACAGCGTCAATTAAACTACCAGATTTCAGTAGTTCATTTTTGCCGGTATTCAGATTACTAACAGAAATTGTTAAAGGAATGTCCAGAGATTCAAAATCATCATTTTTGATGAAAGCATTCAATTGTTCACGAAGCACTTTCATCGAGCCTAAGCCGCCTTTTAAGCCAATCCAGCTGTGAATATGCATTAAATCAGGCGTTTTTACAGCTTTAAGCATTTCCTTTGGTTTTACCCCAGCGGCATAAAATGCTCCGACAATAGAACCCATACTGGCTCCTGCAATTGCGGCAGGCCTCAGCTCTGCCTCATCCATCGCCTGAAGAAAACCCGCATGAAAAATACCTCTTGCCCCACCTCCACTTAAAGCCAACGCAATTTTTTTAGTTGTTTCTGCCATCACTTTTCAATTTGTGCACACAAAATTAACAGATTCTGCTTCGGGCAACAATAAATCTTTGAAATGATCAGGCTTTTATCATCACCAGCACCATTTTAAAAGGCTCAATAGCCTTGAGTGCATGAGGAATATTGGCAGGCATCAAGATATTTTCATTTTGCTCCAGGATATGGCTTACTCCGCCAATTATGATTTCGGCTTTGCCATCCACAAGCATCACAAGGGCATCATATGGTGCTGTGTGCTCGGATAATCCTTCGCCTTTGTCGAAGGCGAACAAAGTAATATTGCCTTTATCATTTTTGATGATTTGTTTACTCACGACTGATGCCGGAGCAATTTCTACCTGTTCGTTAAATCTGAATTTTTTTGAAAGTTCCATTTGATATTTATTTTAAAGGCCCTCACCCATTAAGGATGAGGGCAATTGTTATGACTTTATACTTTAATCAATTCCATGAACTGCTCTATATCTTCCTCCACTGTTCCAATGGGCGTAATGCCAAAGTTCTGCACCAAAACATCAGCAACATTAGGGGAAAGAAATGCAGGCAGCGTTGGTCCAAGGTGAATATTTCTCACGCCAAGAGAAAGCAATGCCAACAGCACGATCACAGCTTTTTGCTCGTACCAGGCAATATTATAGGCAATTGGCAATTCGTTGATATCTTCGAGACCGAAAACTTCCTTCAACTTGAGTGCAATCATTACCAACGAATAAGAATCGTTACATTGCCCTGCATCCATAACACGTGGAATACCATTAATGTCGCCAAGCGGAAGCTTATTATAACGGTATTTTGCACAACCTGCTGTGAGGATAATGGCATCTTTGGGCAAAGCCTCTGCAAAATCAGTATAATAGGATCGATTTGGCATACGACCATCGCAACCTCCCATCACAAAAAACTTGCTAATTGCGCCAGATTTTACTGCATCAACCACTTGATCAGCTAACTGAATGACTTGATTATGGGCAAAACCTCCAATAATTTCACCTTCTTCAATAGAAACAGGTGCCTTGCATTTTTTCGCATGCTCAATAATCTGACTAAAATCTTTTTCTCCGGTTTCAGGATTTGATTCAATATGCGGAAAACCAGTAAACCCAGAAGAACCTGTTGTGTAAACACGATCCCCGTAAGTGGAAGACCTGCGTGGAGGCACAATACAATTTGTTGTGAACAAAATAGGCCCGTTAAAAGTTTCAAATTCTTCGTTTTGCTTCCACCATGCATTGCCATAATTGCCAAACAGGTGTTTATACTGCTTCAGTTTTGGATAATAATGCGCAGGAAGCATTTCGCTGTGTGTGTATATATCAACCCCACTATCTTTGGATTGCTCGAGCAATTGTTCAATATCTTTTAAATCATGACCAGAAATCAAGATTCCTGGCCGATCCCCAACGCCAAGATTTACTTTGGTCATTTCCGGACTACCATAGGTTTCGTTATGCGCCTTGTCGAGCAAAGCCATCACTCTAACACCATAGCTACCCGTTTCGAGTACCAGACTTGTAAGTTCTTCCGCAGAAAGATCATCATTTTGCACTGCAACAAGCGCTTTGTAGGTGAAGTTGTTAATATCGTCTTCCATATACCCCAGATGAAGCGCATGCATGCCATAGGCAGCCATACCTTTAAGACCATAAATTACAAGTTCGCGTAAGGATCTAACGTCTTCATTTTTTGTCGCTAAAACACCAACAGTCAATGCTTTCTGGTCAATTTCATCATCATTTTTTGCTTGCCATAATGCACTTTCAAATTTGATTGCAGTTAAATCAACTCCCTGCTTTTCCAGATTTTCACGAAGCACATTACGTAACTCAAATCCTTTCAGCACCTTTGCTTTAATTGCCTCATAATCGAAATTGGCATTGGTAATCGTTGTAAAAAGCGCATCCCAAACAAAATGATCAGCAGCTTCATTCTTCTGTTCAAGCTTAACAAGCTGATCTGCATACACAGAAACTCCTTTTGCCACAAAAATCAACATATCCTGCATAATTGCAAGTTGCGGATCTTTGCCACATACACCAACCTTTTCACATC
>JAGYNM010000105.1 GCA_018399335.1 Bacteroidales bacterium
ACATCTGGATCAATACCGCTGGCTAACAATTTTTTGGTTTCTACCTCCTTACTCATTGTAGTTTTTATGTAGGAAGAAACATTGAGTGGTATCTGGCGATTGCTATAAACTTCTGCATTTACAGGAATATTCAGCTCCGGACGCGGAATGTAAACCAGCATGTCATATTGGCCATCAATTACTTTTTGTTTGAGGCTGTCGACAGATTCAAAAAGATAATGAAACTGCAGATTATCACCTTGTTCAAACTTGCCGATGAACCAGTTTGTTTCGTCGACCACTGCGATGTTTTTTTCGCCAATATTTTGAAGTGTTGCCAGAACCACCGGAACAATCATCAGCGCTGCCATCAAAAGCGGGCCAAGAAAAGTCATGATGATAAAACTCTTTTTTCTGACCCGGGTGAGGTATTCGCGTTTTAATATCAGTAAGATCTTATTCATCGCCGGTGGGTTTTGCAGGTTTTCCAACTTTTTGAATAAAGATGTCATTCATGCTGGGCAGTAATTCCTGAAATGAAGATACTTCGCCTAAAGGAAGCATCATTTTTAGCAATTCGTTGCTGCTTAGCGAGGGTGAAGTTTTGATGTGAAGTTTGATCTTGCTGAGTTCAGAATCTGCATTGAGCAATTCAACCGGAAGATTTTCCAGAATAATGTTCCAGTCGTTAACCGGATGATGAATTTCACAATTATAAGTATAATTTCTGTTGGCATCCTTCAGCGCATTTACCTCACCTTCCAGAACTTTTTTTCCCTGATTGATCAAGGCAATCTGATCGCATAATTCTTCAACGGAAGCCATATTATGGGTCGAAAAAATGATGGTAGCACCCTGGTCTCTTAGTTTAAGGATTTCAGCTTTCAGCAAGTTTACATTGATAGGGTCAAATCCGCTGAATGGCTCATCAAAAATGAGTAATTCCGGCTCATGCAGCACCGTAACCACAAACTGGATTTTTTGCTGCATACCTTTCGAAAGCTCTTCTACCTTGCGATCCCACCAGTTGAGGATATCAAATTTCTCGAACCAGTCTTTGAGTTTTGTTCTTGCCTCATGTTTCGACATGCCTTTGAGCTGAGCCAGGTATATTGCCTGTTCGCCAACTTTCATTTTTTTGTAGAGGCCACGCTCTTCGGGCAGGTATCCAATTCGTGTAACATGATCAGCCTGAAGCGGTTGTCCTTTAATCAATACCTGTCCGCTATCGGGAGCAGTTATCTGATTGATGATTCGGATGAGGGAGGTTTTGCCGGCACCGTTAGGTCCTAACAGGCCAAAGATTTTGTTTTGCGGGATTTCTATGCTAACATCATTCAATGCCAGATGATTAGCGTAGCGTTTTGTGACTTCTTGTATGCTGAGGTAGGCTTGCATCCGCTTAATCTATCAACTAAAAAAATCCTTCATCTTGTCGAAATAACTTTTTTCGCTGGCTGTTGGGTTGGGTTTAAAATTATCAGCTTTTTCCAGCTTTTCCAATACTTCGGTTTCTTCTTTGGTGAGGTTTTTTGGCGTCCATACATTAATGTTTACCAAAAGATCGCCAGTGCCATAGCTATTTACGCTGGGTAATCCCTTGCCTTTCAAGCGGAGTATTTTTCCGGATTGCGTTCCAGGATTGATTTTCATCCGTGCTTTTCCATCGATGGTAGGTACCTCAATCTGAGCCCCAAGAGCAGCTTGTGGGAAACTAATGAAAAGGTTGTGAATCAGATTGTTGCCATCGCGTTCGAGTTCAGGGTGTTTTTCTTCCTCAACCAAAACAATCAGGTCGCCCGGAATTCCGCCACGCGCTCCGGCATTGCCTTTGCCACTTAATGATAGCTGCATACCTTCTGCCACGCCAGCTGGAATATTCAGACTGATGATTTCTTCATCTCTCACAACGCCATTACCCTGACAGTGCGTACATTTTTTGGTGATGATTCTTCCTTCGCCACCACAGCTTGGGCAGGTGGAAGTAGTTTGCATCTGGCCCAGAAAAGTATTGGTTACCTGTGTGATATGTCCGCTGCCATTACAGGTTGAGCAGGTGGCATAGCTGCTTCCGTTATCAGCACCGGTGCCTTCGCAATGTTTGCAAGAGACGTATTTGTTTACCTTGATTTTCTTTTCTACACCGTTAGCAACTTCTTTGAGGTTGAGTTTTACTTTTACCCTAAGGTTTGATCCTTTGTTAACGCGACGCCGTTGGCCGCGCGATCCGCCAAATCCACCAAAAGCACCACCGAATACATCCCCGAACTGACTAAAAATGTCGTCCATGCTCATGCCGCCGCCACTAAATCCGCCTCCGGCAGCGCCGCCAACACCGGCATGCCCGTAACGGTCGTAACGCGCTCTCTTATCCGCATTGCTGAGCACTTCATAAGCTTCGGCTGCCTCTTTAAATTTGTCTTCTGCAGATTTGTCATCTGGATTTTTATCCGGATGATACCTCAAAGCCATTTTGCGGTAGGCTTTTTTTATCTCTGTTTCCGAAGCGTTGCGTTCTATTTCAAGTATTTCGTAATAGTCTCTTTTCGACATAAATAAATATTATTGAATTAGTTACCTACTACTACGCGGGCAAAACGAATTACTTTTCCGTTGAGCAGGTAGCCTTTTTGAATCACATCCACCACCTTGCCTTTTAGTGCCGGCTCCGGAGCAGGAATATTCGTGAGAGCTTCATGAAAATCTGTGTCAAAAGTTTCGTTAAGGGCTTTCATTTCAGCTAAGCCTTTTTGCTGCAATGTTTTGATAAACTTATTGTATATCAAATTAATGCCTTCAACTGTTGCTTCGGGAGCATGCTGCCCCTCCATGGCTTGCAATGCACGTTCAAAATCGTCAACAACTGGAAGTAAAGCTGTGATCACTTCTTCTGAAGCGGTTTTGCTTAGCTCTATCTTTTCTTTGAGGGTTCTTTTTCTAAAGTTATCGAACTCCGAAAACAAGCGCAGGTATTTATCGTTCAGTTCATCATATTTTTCCTGAGCAACCCCATCTTCTTGTTTTTTCTTCCGGTCTTTTCTCATTCGTGTACGTTTCTGTTTGAGGTCGCTGGATTGATCAGGCTGCACCGAATCCTGTTTTTGTGTTTGAGTAGTGTTATCGTCAATGCGAACATCTTCAAAACCTTCCATTTCCCTACTGTTATTTTTTTGCTCTTCCATAATTTTTCTTTACAATATTTTTGCGGGTGGCACAACAAAGAGTTTGCCAGCGCCACAGGTCTTGCCAAAATGACAGCCCGAATAGTTTTTAACTAGATGCGTTCGATTTTAGCGCCTAAAGCCTGCAACCGTTTATCGATGAATTGATAGCCGCGATCAATTTGGTCAATATTATCGATGATGCTTTCTCCTCTCGCCGAGAGTGCTGCTATCAGCAATGCCACGCCGGCGCGAATGTCGGGAGAACTCATTCTGATTCCTTTAAGGGTATGGGCATGATTTAACCCGATTACGTTGGCCCGGTGCGGATCGCAGAGGATAATCTGTGCGCCCATATCAATCAGCTTATCAACGAAAAACAGACGACTTTCGAACATTTTTTGATGGATCAAAACAGTTCCTTTTGCCTGAGTGGCTACCACCAGCACAATACTTATCAGGTCGGGCGTAAAACCTGGCCAGGGTGCATCGGCTATGGTCATGATTCCTCCGTCCATAAAGGTTTCAACCTCATAACTTTCCTGTTGAGGTATAATGATATCGTCACCTTCAAACTGCAATTTTATCCCCAATTTTTGAAATACCTGTGGAATCATTCCCAGCGATTCGATTCCGGCATCCTGAATGCGGAGGGCCGAGCGGGTCATGGCAGCCATACCGATAAAACTTCCCACTTCGATCATATCGGCCAAAAGGCGGTGCGAAGTGCCGGTAAGGTTTTCTACGCCATTAATCTTGAGCAAATTGGATCCGATACCTTCTATGCGGGCTCCCATCCTCACAAGCATTTCGCACAGCTGCACGATATAAGGTTCGCAGGCTGCATTAAATATGGTGGTAGTTCCTTTGGCTAAAGTGGCAGCCATAATTATGTTTGCTGTTCCGGTAACCGAAGCCTCGTCCAGCAGCATATAAGCGCCGCTTAGTCCTTGAGGAGCTTCAATTTCGTAACATTTGTTTAGGGAGTCTTCATTGAAACGGGCACCAAGTTTTTGCAAACCAATAAAATGAGTGTCGAGCCGTCGGCGGCCAATTTTATCGCCGCCCGGATGAGGGAGAAAAGCCTTGCGAAAGCGTGCCAATAATGGCCCCAGAATCATGATACTTCCTCTGAGACTGGCGGCGCGGCGGATGAATTCGTCGGATTTCAGGTAATCGAGCTTAACATGATTTGCTGTGAGATTTACTTCTGAACGCGAAATCCGTTCTACTTCAACGCCTAATCCATCGAGGAGGTCGATCAGGTTATTTACATCCAGAATGTCAGGAAGGTTTGTAATGTTTACTGTTTCTTCAGTCAACAGGCAGGCACATAAAATCTGAAGGGCTTCATTTTTTGCTCCCTGCGGCTTAATAGTTCCACTTAATGTGCCTCCTCCTGTAATTCTGAATGAGCCCATGACAAAATGCTTTTCTTTTGAGTTCTGGTTATTTTAGCGTCTGTTGGAATTTCCCCGGCTTTTGAAATTATCTTTTTTCTTGTTGGGTTTTTTCTTTTTGTTAGCCGCTTGATTCGCAGGTGTTTTCCCTATAACTTCTGAGGGAGAAACCAATTTTGTGTTTTCGGGAAGCGAAAGGGCACCATCTGAAACGCGCTCCAGTTCGGCCAAAATGATCGGGTCGTTTACTGTTTCACGATTCCAGTTGAGGTAGTCTTTCTTGAGTTGATTAGCGATGGCAAGTGTGATCGCTTTCTTTTCTTCTGCATCTTCGATGGTTTTGGCAACATCAATCATTTCCATCAAATAATGACCGTAATGACCAAATTTTGGTTTCTTTTGGCCATAGCCCGGATGCTTTGGTTTGATATTTTGAATTTCGTTTGCGGGAATCTCGAAAGGGCTATCCACATCAAGTTTGTAATCGGCAATGATATGCAGATGATCCCAAAGTTTGTGGAGGTAATCATCCGTTTCTTTTACCTGCGGATTCATTTGCGCCATAACCGAAACCACAAAATGTGCAGCACCAGTGCGTTGCTCGCGATCTTCGATGGTAAGCAGGTGCTCGATCATGGTTTGGATGTTGCGTCCGTATTCGGGAATAACCATTTTCGACCTTATTGTATTGTAAGTAAGAGAATCGTTTGTCATGCTTTAAAATTTTATATCCAATGTTAGGTTTGTGGCGACTTAATCTGAAAATAAAAATGGGTAAGATTAATTTTGCACCTGCGGCAAAATTACACAATATACGCTAAGTGTGTGCTATACAATTTTGAGGCGTGCAAATTTTAGTAAAAGTTGCTTCTGTCCATAAGCTGCAAATTGCACAGTTGCTTTGCGGTTGGCGCCTGCACCTTCGATACTGACGATTTTTCCTTTTCCAAATTTTTGATGAATTACTTCCATGCCATTTTGTAATGTTTCCGGATCAGAGGCTTCAAAATCACCTCCTGAAGAAGCAGCAGCAGTGCTTTGGCTTTGCTGTGTTGCCTGTTGCATGGATTTTAGGTTTGAGCTCCCGGCTATTTTTGAGAAATCCTCTGTAGTTGCCTTTCTGCGAATACCTGCTTTACGGGGTTTGTCGATAAGCTGTTCATTGATTTCTTCTAAAAAGCGCGAAGGTTCGCACAAACTGAGGCTTCCCCAGCGGTATCGGCTCTCGGCATAGCTGAGCGTTAGCTTGGTTTCGGCCCTTGTGATGGCAACATAAAAAAGCCTGCGTTCTTCTTCCAGCTCGGCCCTGGTACCCAGCGATTGAATTGATGGGAAAAGATTTTCCTCTATACCAACCACATAAACATAGGGAAACTCAAGCCCTTTGGCCGAATGTATGGTCATCATGCTCACATAATCATCGTCTTCAGGGTCTTTTTTGTCAGCATCGGTTAGCAATGCGATATCCTGCATAAAATCTGCCAGTTTCACTCCCAATTGCTCTCCGGTAGCTTCATCCACCTGTTTATCAGAAAACTCCATGATAGCATTGAGCAGCTCTTCGATATTTTCGATCCGGCTGATGCCTTCGGGGCTGTCGTCTTCTTTTAGCGCTGCAACAATGCCTACACTACTATTAATGTGTTTAGCCAGTTCAAAGGCAGTTTTTGTTTCGTGCAAAGCCTGAAAACTTCTGATCATATTCACGAAATCATTCAGCTTGCTTTGCGCTCCACGATTGATATCATTGGGAATAAGTGACGGCTCGTTGATTAAATTCCAAACGCTGATTTCCTGATCATTAGCTGCGACAATCATCCGTTCGATAGTGGTTTTTCCAATTCCGCGAGCAGGATAATT
>JAGYNM010000106.1 GCA_018399335.1 Bacteroidales bacterium
GAAACAACCACTTATTATGTGGTAGTTGATGACGGCGAAACAACACTCGAAGGTGAATATACCCTTGTGGTGCATGATATGCCAGAACTCGAACTCGGAAGTGATACCATTGTTTGTGCTTATGATGAAATCACACTTGATGCAACCATATTAAATGGCGTTTCTTACATTTGGAGCCCGGGCGGCGAAACAACAGCAACTATCACAGTTGATTCAACAGGAGTTGGATTGGGTTCGCAAACCTATTCGGTAATTGCAACTGACGAGAATGGCTGTGCAGTTGAAGACGAGATCACCGTAACCTATGATGTGTGCAGTGGTTTAAACGAACAAAAACTCAATGTTTCCATTTATCCAAACCCCGCTAACAAAGTAGTTAATTTGGCTCTTCGTGGAAATGCCAGTAAGCTTGAATATACACTGCTCAATTATCAGGGCAAGGAAGTTTACTCAAAAGACTTTGGCAGCTTTAGTGGTTCAGAAATCCAACAGATTAACTTAAGCGCCTATGCCCGGGGCATTTATTACCTCCGTTTGAATACCGGCGATTCGGTTACGATTCATAAAATAGTTATTCAATAACAATTACACAAAAACGTACCGTAGGCCAAGCACTGCGGTACGTTTTTGCCTAAAATCAAAACACACACTATGAGAAATTTATTCATTACCCTAATGCTGCTGATTTTTGCAAGCACTGGTTTTGCGCAGCAGTGGCATCCCATCGATCAGCAACATCCTTCGAAGATACAGCAGGAGCTTATCCAATCAGATGAAAATCAGGTTGTGGTTTCCTTTAAATTACCCGGATTCTTTTCGACTACTGTAGAAACACCCCGCGGTAAAGAAGCCATTATCAGCGTGCCAAAAATGGTTTCAATGCTCGAAACCGGTGCACCTGATCTGCCTCTTTATGCCGTTTCTGCTATCATTGGCGATAATGCTTTAATGGAAGTTGAAATTGTAAATGCTACTTATACCGATTTCGAAAACTTTGAGATCGCACCTTCCAAAGGTAACTTCAGTCGTGATATCGATCCGGCTACCGTTCCTTATACCTATGGTTCGATGTATGACGAAAACAGCTTTTATCCTGCAAACAGGTCTTCACTGCAAGAACCTTATATCCTGAGAGATTACAGGGGTCAGGTAATGAGCATTTATCCCTTTGCTTACAACGCACAAACCAAAACCCTGCGCGTATTTCATAATTTAACCGTTAAAATGGTCAAAACCGGTGAAGGCGGAGCTAACCAAATCACCAGAAAAAGTCCTCAAATCACAACAGACAAGGAATTTGAACATCTTTACGCCAATCATTTTATCAACTATGGTGAAGCCCAAAACCGTTATCCGGTAGTCGCTGAAGAGGGCAATATGATCGTGATCAGCCATGGCCCCTTCATGGAAGCTATGGAGCCCTTTGTAGCCTGGAAAAAAAGAATTGGTCGCCCAATCGAAATGTTTGATGTAGCCAATATCGGGACTACTCCAGCTGCTATCAAAGATTTTATAACTGATTATTATAATGACAACGGCCTAACGCACATCCTTTTAGTTGGTGACCATCAGCATGTTCCAAGTTACAACAACAGCAGTTCCGGCGGCTATTCGGATAACTACTATGGCTACCTGGAAGGAACCGACTCTTATAATGAAGCTTTCGTTGGTCGTTTCTCAGCCGAAACAACTACACATGTAGAAACGATGGTTCAGCGTATTCTCACTTTTGAACGCGACCTGGACGAAACTGCCGACTGGGTGAATATTGGCATGGGTATAGCACGCAACGAAGGCGCCGGTGGCGGACATAACGGCGGCGAAGCAGATTATGTGCATATGAATTACATTCGCGACAGTCTCTTAAATTACACTTATGCCACTGTGCATCAGGAATATGATGGAAATGTTCCGGGTATGACAAATACCACAGCTGCCGATATTTCTGAAAATATCAACAACGGAACCAGTATAATCAATTATTGTAACCACGGCTCACAAAACAGCTGGAGCGTTGGCGGTTACAGTAGTTCGCACGTAGAAGCCTTAACCAATACCGATCGTTGGCCTGTGATCTGGGCAGTAGCCTGCGACAATGGTAAATTCACCAATGGAAGCTGTTTTGCCGAAGTCTGGACCAGAGCAACCCACAACGGAGAGCCTGCGGGAGCTATAGGCACCATGATGTCGTGGATTTCACAACCCTGGCAGCCTCCAATGACCGGACAGGACGAAATGGTTACCATTTTGGTTGAAGGCTACGAAAACAATATCAAACGTACTTTGGGTGGAAATTCAATCAATGGAAGTATGAAAATGGTTGACCTGCATGGAAGCTCTGGCAGATCAACCCATGATACCTGGATTCTTTTCGGAGATCCTTCGATGACTATGCGTACCGATGTTCCTACACAAATGACTGTTTCGCACCCCACAACCCTATTTCTGGGCATGCAGGAACTTACCGTTAATGCCGATGCCGAAGATGCCATCGTAACCCTCACCTGGGAAGGCGAATTTTTAGCATCAGCTTATGTTGAAGCTGGACAAGCCATTCTCACTTTCCCTGCTTTAGCAGAAGTTGGCATGTTAGATATTACGGTTTTTGGTTACAATAAGGTGACTTATATGTCAGAAATTGAAGTGATTCCTGCCGAAGGTCCTTTTATCGCTTATGTAAGCAATGAAATTAATGATGATGCCGGAAACGGAAATGGTCTTATTGATTATACAGAACAAATTTCATTGGGCATTACTGTTGAAAACCTTGGCGTGGAAACAGCCACTGAACTAGTTGCAACCCTCTCATCCGAAAGTGAATATATCACCTTTACAGATGATACCGAGAATTACGGTGATCTGGATGCCGGAGCAGAAATGGCCATTGCCGATGCTTTCAGCTTTGATGTTGCTGATGATATACCAGATATGACCAGCATTCCTTTCCTTTTAACTATTATGGGAGCTGAAGATAGCTGGGAGGCCTCATTTAACCTTACGGCTCATGCACCTGCTTTTTCCATTGGAAATTACATGATTGCAGACGACATCGTAGGTAACAGCAACGGCAGACTTGACCCGGGCGAAACAGCAGAAATCATTGTGAATGTGCAGAATATTGGTTCGAGTACCGCTTCAGAAGTCCTGAATGAATTGACACTAAACAATGCTTTTGTTACTGTAAATTCAGACTCCTTCATAATTCCGGAACTCAGTGGTGGCAGTCAGGCTTTCTTTGAAATTTCTGTTAGCCCATCGGCACCCATTGGAACAGCAATTGATTTTAGCTGTATGATCACGGCAGGAGCTTATTCAGCAGAGAAGAGCTTTATTGCTAAAATTGGTCTGGTACTTGAAGATTTCGAAACTGGCGACTTCACCGCCTTTGACTGGACACAGGGAGGTGATTTGCCCTGGACTATAACCGAAAGTGATGTTTACGAAGGTAGTTTTGCTGCCCAATCAGGTGGTATTTCTGACGACCAAAGTACACAACTGATTATTGAATATGAAGCCAGCACAGCTGACAGTATCTCTTTCTTCCGTAAGGTATCCTCAGAATCCGGTTATGACTTTATGCGCTTCTACATCGACAATACCAAAGTTGGCGAATGGTCTGGTAATGTTAGCTGGAGCCGTGTGGCTTTTGCTGTTGCTCAGGGATCACATACCTTTAAATGGGAATATATGAAAGATGGTTCTGTATCCAATGGCGACGATATGGCAATGATTGATTATATCGTATTTCCGGCCAGCGTATCCACAACAGGATGGGCAGGAAACGACGCAACCATCTGTCAGGGCGACACTTATCAGCTCGAAGGTTCTGCCAACCATTATACAACTGTTGAATGGACTACTTCTGGAACAGGAACATTTGATGATGCTACTATTTTAAATCCGGTTTATACCCCAAGTGATGAGGATATTACCACCGGAAGTGTGGAACTCACACTAACTGTTACAGGCGAATCTACTGTTGTTGAATCCAGCCTGACACTTGCAATCAGTGCTATGCCTGAAGCCAGCGCCGGCGAAGCAGGATTCATTTGTCAGGGCGAAAGTTTCGACATTGTGAATGCTACAGCCCTGAACTATACTGATATTCTCTGGGAAACAAGCGGAACAGGAAGTTTTGACGATGCCACTTTACTTAATCCCGTTTATACGCCTAGTGAAGAAGATTACAATACCGGAATGGTTACCCTTAGCCTTACTGCCGTTGGTGCAGGTAGCTGTGGTGATGCAATAAGTGCAACCGAACTCAGTTTCCATAGCCTGCCAACGGCTATGCTCGAAGGTGATCAAACCATCTGCGAAGGCGAACAGGCTCAGCTAACGTTTACCCTGACAGGCGAAGCACCCTGGACAGTTATCATGGCGGATGGCATGGGATCTGTTGAGATCTATGATACACCTTATACCATGATGATGACACCCGATGCTCCTATGACGATGAGTCTGCTCACTGTAATGGATGGCAACGGATGTACAAACGCTGGTGAAGGATCAGCTACCATCGAAATGATGTACGCTCCATTGGCGCCCCTGGCTCCCACAGCACCAGATAGCGTTGACTACGCCGAAACTACTGTTTCTACAATAACCATTGAAGCAGTTGAAGGCGCTACCGCTTACGAATGGGCTGTAGAACCTGCCGAAGCCGGTACTTTCGAAGGTGAAGGAATAGAAGTTAGCATCAATTGGAATACTGCTTTCATTGGTGAAGCTCAGCTAATGGCTAAAGCTCAAAATGATTGTGGCTGGAGCGCATGGTCGCCGGTAACTACTGTTGTGCTGGAAAGCACAGTAGGCCTGCAGGAAGCCTTTGAAAAGGCTTTGGTGTTGTATCCTAATCCCAGCGATGGAGAAGTTTACCTCAGCCTTGACTATGCTATACAGAGCAAAGTGAATCTTTCGGTTACAAACAGTATTGGTATGCTGGTTTACGAAACTGAACTGGAAGCATCCCAACTGAATTCAACCGTTAAACTCCCGCTTTCGCAGCTCGAAAAGGGTGTTTACCTGATTCGAATTACGACTTCTGAATTACATGCAGTGAAGCCACTGCTGATCAATAAATAAGCCTGCAAAAGGCGAATTATTTCAAGCTGGCTCGAAAGAGCCGGCTTTTTTTTGTGCAATAACAAAGAGTTGTTGACTGAATGTTATAATTGCAGGTATTGTTATTGATACGTTTACATTGGAAAGAACCCTATCTAATGCTAATGGAACTAGTTAGTTATATCAACCTCAAGCCACGGCTGATCACACTATTCAGTTCAGGGCGTTGCAACTTGATTGTTTCCAAATGTTTGCGCAACTCCTGCTGCAACTGTTCATTTTCCCGTCGCTGGCTAAGCAGCTCCAGCATTTCCATAGGGAGCAGCCAATCGTGCGGGAAATGCTCCGAAACCCATTGCCACATAGCTCCAAGTGCTTGCAGGTCTTTGTTTTCCTCTCGCAAATCCCGAAGCCTTCCATAGTGCTTATGCAAATGCTTCTGCAGATCAGTATAGTTAATCTTATGGGTTTTCTCTTTCGGCACGGGATATTCCAGTCCAAACGCATCAGGATCGGCTGGTCCGTTATAGGCAGAAACCACCGATTCACCCACGGCCATATCATACATTCCCCAGGAAGGATCAAAAAGCAACTGACCCTGATAAGTCACCCGGCAATCAGAAAAACTCAACAGCAATAAGTTGCCTTCCCTGCGCACAGTTTTCTGCAAAACACCCTTTAGCTTGATACCTGACTCGAACTCAAATGCACAGGCTTTGCCTGTGACAATTCCCAATTCGGCCAAATCCTGATCTGTGAGGAATCGTGGCGGCTTGATGGCATCTTTGATCCGACCTATTGGCGAGCCAAAACCATCGCTGTGCGTATCTTTACCATGACCGTCCAGTTCCTTTCCTTTGAATGACAAGCTGGTTCCGCCTTGCGACTTCACATACACCGCCTGGTTTTGATGCATCAGATAGTCAGTAAAAGTGCCCGAAACCTGTAAGCCTGAGCTATAAACCAGGGTTGCTGTATTACCGGATTCTATTGCTTTGAGAATACCTTCGATGCCTCCTTTTCTCAGCGCCATACGACTTGCAAACTCATCGAGCACCTTTGTGAGATGCGCGAAATCAGGAGTCACAAATAACTGGGGCTGGGGTTTGGTGATGTCGAAGTTGTAATACACGGCATCAATGTTATAAGGCAA
>JAGYNM010000107.1 GCA_018399335.1 Bacteroidales bacterium
AAAAAGAACAAAACAAAAAAACACTAATTTATTTTCTCAAAAACCCTTCGCCTTCCTTTATGAAGATATGTTCTTGTTTTTGATGATATATCACCACTTTTGCAACATCTCCGGTAAATAACCTGCCTGATGCATCAGGTTGCGATGTATAAGCTATTACCACCGCTATTTTCTGTAGTATTTCATCATAATGATAGCTATAATTATCCATATTTTGGTTTACAATAATGATTTCGATATCAAATACTCTTCGATAACCAAGGTTATATACCACCAGATTTCCTGTACTTTCTTTATGATATTGAAAAGAAACATCAAATGGATGCAATTTTTTTATCTGCGTTTTTTTAAATAATCCAAAGAAAGGCATAACTAAAGGGTTTTTAAAGTTGTTTAAAATACTATATGTTGATGTTGAATCATACGGTGAAGTCCTGTAATGTCAATTTCTTCTTCAAGGTGCTCAAAAGACCGAAATAGATAAATAAAGTGATCGTATGGTTTAAGCCTGCGATTCATATAGATGAATAGCATACTTATAAGGGGATCGTCAGTGACAAACACGGTTTTCTTTACTTGCAAATCCACCACAGCAGCTTTAAACCTGTCAATAATAGCCTTTATAGTATGCCTTTTAGGTTCAAGCATCAAACTAGCCACCCGTAAATCAAGTATTACTGTAGTGAGTTGATGGGTATTTAAAAGACGACGGTAAAATGCGATGAACTCGTCCAATTCGGTCAATAACAATTCACCCCAATAGGTTATCAATAATGTTTCGCCTGATATGCTAATTTTTAGTTGTTTTTGTATCATCTTTAACCTGATTAATAGATTTTTTCTCTTACTTCGAAGGAGATCAATCGAAATGTTTAAAGTACGCTATAACCATCGATTTAATTCATTTCTTGTATTCAACTCTATCTTAAACATCTAATTATACGACTATTATACATATTCTTATTTTAAATAAAAAGCAGTTTTGTTAATTACTGAATACAGCTCCAGTTGGTGATCCGACGTTTCTGAAAAGAAATATACCTTTTCTCCGTTTAGAAAAATCACAGCATCAAGCCCTTCCACCTTTTGAAAAGGCTCCAGCCCTAGCTGCTCTAGTTCTGTTTGCGAATAGATTCTGTTTAGTCTAAGTAGTTGCATTTTCATTCTGAATATTGGCTTATTTCTTGGAGATAAAAACTTTTATTTAATGGCACTGCTCATTAAACCCTCCGACTGAGCACTCAATTTGTTCTTTGCCTGAAAAAAGCGTTCTGCCAGCCAAAAAAACTCCTGTGGGCTTAAAGGCTGTGCAATAAACTCATCACAGCCGGTATCTACAGCAAAATGCATCCTACTGATAGTGAAATCACCAGTGAGTATGATCATATTTTGATAGCCAACTTGTTTTCGTATGATTTGCAAGCACCACTTATTCAGGCAATCCGTAGTTAAATCTGTACTCATAATAACTACCTTTTTCTCGTCCCGATGGTGGCCAAGCAGTTGCAAATCAACTCGACTAAGGGTTTTAAAAAAATAAAATTTATAGCCGTTCATATACAAAGGATTGATATCCCTGTCTATTCCCTGCAAACACAATCCAAAAACAAACACATTCACATATTCCATTGATAAATATTATTTGGCTGATGCGATTTCCTGTTCAAAAGTTTTTGATTTTTCAATGGGCAAATCTACAGGGAGAAACATACAGAAAAAAAAATGTGTGGATCAAAAATCTGCTGACTATCTTCAGAAATCATATAATAATTTGATATTGTGTATTTTATTTAATTTTTAAAAGCCAGGTTTTGATTAAATTTCACTTTAAATTTGTTTGTTATGATCTGTATATCTGATGTTTATAAAATTTATAAAATGAATGCAAAAGCTTTTTTAAGCTAAATTACTTATATTATTACTAAATTTACTTTTTATTCTATTAACTAAGTATTTTATTTCAATTACACATTTTAACATGGTAATAAATAGTTAACTATTTTAGCTTATCCTCTTTGTTGATAATTAGTTAAATCTTAACAACAGAAAAACTATAAGTCAAATTATAAGTAATATACTTACACTTATTATTAGAACTAATACTTGCTTAAATTGGTCAAAGTCTGAAACAAACAACTTGCTGTCGGCTGCTAATTTTAGATTAAATGCCACAAAAATGAATGCTGCAATGAAACCTTTCAAGCCTGCCGAAGGCATAATTTTTCCAAAAAAACGCCTCACACCCGAAAAAAATGTTGTTTTTAGTGCGCCTGGCTTGCCCTAGCCGGTAAGGTTTTTTTCAATAAAATGGAATGCCTTGCGAACATAATGATCGCAGCAAATTACAGTGCGATCAGAAAATTGGAAAGGCTTTGGTGATTATCCAAATTGAGTTTTTGTCTGATCTGATGCCGCGCCTGATCTATACGTGAAACGGACAAATTAACCAAACTGGCAATTTCTTTCGAGGGCAGATTTAATCGCAGCAGGGCACTAATCTGCAACTCACTGCGTGTAAAATCAGGATTGATGGCCAACAGTTTTTCATAAAAATCACCATGCATCTGAAGAAACATGGTCTCAAAATCTGAAAGCGAATCATACGAAGTCATGCGGGTCAACTCTTCCAGCGTCATAAAAAAACTATCGCGATCCGATTTTTTCGGAAATTTTCGAATAAACTTACCCAT
Source organism: Bacteroidales bacterium (assembly GCA_018399335.1). Lineage (GTDB taxonomy): Bacteria > Bacteroidota > Bacteroidia > Bacteroidales > F082 > UBA5536. The sequence goes on from JAGYNM010000107.1 coordinate 2,691, forward strand.
TTTTTCACGTATGGAAGCATTAGTTTGCTGAAGGCTCACATTCTTCAAGGTTTGAAAGATCAGTTCCTGCTGTTTCATTTTGGTCTCAATCAGGTATTTTTCCTTTTCTTCAAAATGAAGTTTCTTTTCTAATTCGGCATTCTCAAGCAAGACCCTGGTATTTTCAGCCTCCTTTGCTTTATTAAGCAGTTGCTGTTCAAGTAGTTCTTTCTTGTTTTTAAGGTGTTTGAAATAAAATAGGAAGACGATCAATCCCATCAGTAAAAAACCCAAACTTCCAAGAAGATGCAAACGTTGAATACGCTCCCTCAGCTTAAGTTCATCCTGACAAATTTTTGTTTTCTTTTGGGCTTCATTTATTGTAATCAACTCTGCCACACGCAATTTATGCTCTGTGTTCATTATTTCCAGTTTAATTGCTGAAGCTTTTCTGAAATACCTGATATAGGCTGGTAAGTCACCAGCAGCACTGTCAACTTTGGCAAGCAATTCATAAGCATTGCCTTCATAATGGGTAGCCTTGGCGCTTACCGCCTCATCAAGGGCAGTTTTAAGATAATGTCGGGCAGTGTCTAACCTGCCTACTCGAAAATTTACTTTTCCTTTTAATAACAGAAACTGTATTTCTTCCGCACTTTTAAAAAGTTTATGCTGCACATTTTCTGCTTGCTCAATATAAAATAAAGCAGAATCATATTGTTGTAACGTTAAATAAGCCAGAGCTTTATTGCCATAAACAAGTTTGGCATGTGTCTTATAATCTGGATCATCCTTAATGAGGGCAAAAGCTTTGTCTATATAGAACAAGGCACTGTCAGCATTTTCTGATTCAGCATAGTTTGCTGCAATATTATTGTATCCACTAAAAAACCCAGCTTTTGAATCCAGTTGCTGTGCCAGCTGAAGAGCCCTGCGATAGGCGCCAAGCATCAAATGTGTGCTATCCAGATCTGCATATACATTACCAAGCAGGATATAAGTATGCATCTGTCTTTCATTAGGGATATCCCGATTAAAAATGTCAATTGCCTCCATCAGATATTCCAGCGCAAGAAAATACTTCCCTTGCTTTTTATTTATAGATGCCAAATCATAGGCTGTCTTAGCAATACCATAGTCGTTCCCCAGTGCCCGATCGATCACTAAAGATTTTTCCAAAAAATAATATCCGCTATCAACTTTTCCTTTCATCGAAAGCATGGTTCCAATATTATTATAGGTGGAAGCAAGCACCTCTGCCTCCAAGTGTGCAGTATCTATCCTAAAAACCTGCCTGAAGGTTTCAAGAGCATTGCTGTAGTTATTACTGATCCAAAAATGCGCACCCAAAAGGTTCAGATAACGGGCACGTGTATTACAATCCAGATGTGCAAATTGCTCCTCAACCTGTTTTAACAAGATTAAAACAGAATCCCTGTTCTTGCTTGAATAATAACGAATCAGTTCAAGCTTATGCTCAACTAATTTATCTGCTTCATTTTGGGAACAGTCGCTTATTAAAATATGTGTTGAAGGAATCTGAATTTCTTCTCCCAAAGCTATTCTGCTAAAGCCTAAACCTGCTATAAGAACCAATATAATCAAATGAATTGCTTTGCACATCAGCTGTGATTTTATAAATTTAATAAGTATGAATGCTTATTTTTTTATGCTTTAATGTATTGAATACGTGTTATTTACCAACAGCAAAATTAAATATTTTAATGCAAACATTTATATATATTAATCACTGTTGTGCGGTAAAACTATAATGTCGTCCCTATCTTTTATCTACTGAACTTTTTGTTTATTCCTATACACGCTGACTACCAATACTTCTTTTCTAATAGGATAGTCCAGTTAGAGACAAAAAATTGAGTAGAATAAAATGTTAGCCCTGATTATTTCCAATACTCTGGGACGACAATATTCCGATGACTTATTTTTCTGCGACTTGTCTTCAGTGCCCCGGTGCTAATCCATCGAATAAACCTGATAATTTTCCGCAATACTAGAACGAAGATGTGTGGTAATGTCGATTATCATCTCGGGTTTCTGCCAAGTATTTTAACCTCTTCGGGTTCGGCCAGCATTTTGATGATTTCACCATTACCAATCTCAATGGTGTTTTCGAACCAAACACCAAAACCGTCGATCATGAGCAGATAATTCCCGGCATCAAGCTCAATCTCTGCTTTTCCCAGTCCGTCAATAGGGGTTACGCCAATATTGGCCTTCTCTTCCCCATCGATATAGATCTCACACAAGCCAGTTTTGCTCATGATCACTAGTAGTGACTTACGTTTTGCCACAGTCTGATTCAATGGCTGTTGTTTGGATGTTGTTGATGGCATAACAGCTTCAGTTGTTTTCTTGAGTATTTCCATCGATTCTGTCATCATTTGTCCCAATTCGGATGCTGTGCCTGTGGTCACAGTTTCAAAATCACCTGCTGACATTTGATGTGTCTTTGTTTCGGTATAAGCTGGGGTTGCAATTTTATCCACCGCAAAAACTTCGAGTTTATTGTCTTTTATTCTGGTTCGAGTAATGGTGCCTCCGGGCAGGAAGATTGTGGTGTCGAGCAGCTTTTCCGACTTGAAGAGTCCTTTCATTTTTTCGATGCTAATCAAATGATTTCCATGATTCAATGTCACCTGTGCCATAAGTTCTCCTTCGCGAGCCTCCAGCATTTTGCCATCTACCAGGGTCACGAGCATCAGGCGCGGATCGTAAGTAAACTCCAATATGCTTTCCCGATTGGGATCACCGCTCTTTTGAGCCTGAATCCGTTCGCCTGTGAGATTGGTGATGAGTTTAGCCGCAAGCTCGTCAATGGCCTCATCCAGGCTTTCAATAGAGGAGGCTTTAACACTTGCCGTGGCGCCTGGAATGACCATGGCGGTTTGTGTTTCAACTACTTTGACATCCATTCGCAGCGACTTGCCCAAATTGATGAATGAACCTAAAACCATATAAGTAGCGCCGGTTAATTTACCTACCTCAGCGGCCGTTTTTTCATCAACAAGACCGCTTAGCCCAAGCTTGAGCTCGTCTGTAACACGGTTTAGCTGACCCCTTTCTACCAATCGAACCTCGTTGCTGTTTGCGAGAGTGGTGGACAACATATCAGCGATGCCATCAGAAAGATAGCTATAATCAGCTTGACCGTTGTTTTTAAACGACATCACACCTACACTAGTTTGTGAGAAGCTACAAAAGGGAAAAATGGCAGATAGTAATAAGGTAAGAAAAAAATACTTCGTTGAAATCATAAATCAATAGCTTAGTTTTTGGTTTGAACAAATGAAACTATAATGCAGATAATTGGAAATGCAAATGTATGTTTTTTTTGAATGATCAATGATGTATAAGCGTTTCTCAAGACGTTCGAGTCCACATCGAAGACGTTCAAGTCCACATCGTTGATGCTCAAGTCCACATCGTTGATGCTCGAGTCCACATCGTTGATGCTCGTGTCCACATCGTTGATGCTCGTGTCCACATCGTTGATGCCCGTGTCCAC
>JAGYNM010000108.1 GCA_018399335.1 Bacteroidales bacterium
TTTCGTATATCGCAGATGCCGAAACCGGCGAATGGATTAGGGTGGAAGAAGCATGGTATTCCTATGGTATTGCTACACCAATGGGCTATGGTTATGCTGCTCACAAACAAAAATCTGATACTTCATTTGATTTTGAGACAACGGCTCAGCGCATTCGCGATGGCATTAGTATGCGGGAGGATTTCTTGAAACAGAAAAAAATGCTTCATCACGAATAATTGATAGCAATCTTTTATGTGACAATCAAAAACTGTAAACTATGCAACGCAATATTTTTACACATTCCAGCCTGGTACAAATCATGAATGCAGATATCCGGCAAAACCTCCGCTCGAAGTGGTTTTGGACCTACAGCATTCTTTTTGGTGGTTTTGTGGCGGTGATGTTTTCTACTGGAATAACAGAATCCCAAATTATTGGATTTGTTGGACTTAGCCGATTGATGGTGACCTTTATGCAGGTAAGTATGGTGATTTTACCAATTTATGTGCTCATAACAACTGTTCGTTCAGTGGTTGGCGACCGCGAATCTAATGTAATGGAATACATGCTTTCTCTCCCAGTTTCCTTTTCGGGATATTTTTGGGGAAAGTTCAGCGCGAAATTTCTGGTTACTTATATTCCTGTTTTTATTGCCTTGCTTGGTGCTGCTGTTTGGGGAAGTTTTACAAAGCTCGACGTTCCCTGGGATTTATTCATGCTCTACAGTGCGTTGCTTGCTGCTATGATATTTTGTTTTCTTGGAATAAGCATGTTTATTTCGGCCGTTTCGCATTCGCAAGACTTAGCCATAAGTACTGCATTTATTTTATGGCTGCTGTTGGTTGCTTTTCTGGATCTTATCCTGATGGGATTACTTTTAAAATTGCGTCTGGATGCCGGAACAGTGATAGGGTTTGGAATGATTAATCCGCTTCAGGTTTTTCGCACAGCTGTTTTGGTGTTGTTTGATCCGGAGTTAACAGTTATGGGTGCTGCGTCATACTTTATCCTGGACACAGTGAGCAGGGGATGGTTTATAGTTTTTGCCATTGCCTATCCTATCGCTTTGGGAGGCTTATTTGGTTGGTTTGGTAGTTACTTCTTCAAAACAAGAGATATCATCTGATGAAGTGGATTGGAATTTTAGCAGTTTTGGGTATTGTAGCTTTCTTTGCGGGTTGCAGTAGTCAATCACGTTACAATGTGCATCAGGAGTTGTTTGCAGAAGTTGCTGATACCACTGAATTACTGCCTTTGCCAACTTCAACCACACCAGATTATCGCCTTGAACTGATCAACGAAGAGGTTTTGCTTCCTGCCGGTAAAAAGCGGCACAAGGGAATAGAGGCTGTTCCGCAAGATTTTGATGACTTTCGTTTCAATAATCTGGATGGTGTGCAATGGCAAAATGCTTCTGTAAGGTATGGTGATTTTCGTGGAGTAAGTTTCAGGACTGCTGTGGCCAATGGGGGCAATTTTTCGCATGCTGATTTTCGCCTGGCAGATTTGAGATGGTCAGCTTTCAATAATACGGTTATGCAAAATTGCAATTTTGCCCAGGCTGTTCTTTTTCGCACCGCGATGAACGAAGCACAGCTCGATTCTTCCGATTTCAGAGGATCCAATATGTTTGGCGTAAAAGGACATCGTTCTTCGTTCAGGTATGCCGATTTTTCGAATGCTTTGATGAAGGAATCAGAATTGACAGATGCTGATTTTTCAAATAGCAAAGCCATTAAGGTGAAGTTTATTATCACTGTATTTGCTGGATCCCGATTCGATTCGGCCGATTATAGTTATTCTGATTTTACGGGAGCAGGGCTGGAAGAATGTAGTTTTGTGCACTCACGACTACATGGCGTAAATTTTAAAGGAGCGCATTTGCAGGAGGCTAGCTTTGTAGGTGCTGATTTGAAAGATGCAGCGTTTTTTGCAGCTGAACTGGTTGATACAGATTTTACAGACGCGATAAATATTCCTGGAGATTTGTTGCCATTTATCGGGGAAAATGGAAAGGCTACAGGAGTTGTTTTTAGTGTAAATTCTAATGAATGAGAAAATTAAGGGTTATAATATGGTTTATAGTGATGCTGATGGGGATTTGCCTGTCGCAGACTGTAAGTGGTCAAAAGAATAATGACACCTTATTATATAGGGTTGATGTTGATCAGAGTTTGCTCAAATGGCGTGCAGATAACCATAGCGGAACCTTGAAGTTTAAATCCGGACTTATTAGCGTTACGGAAGGGGAGTTGACTAAAGCTAATTTTACAATGATCATGGACAGTGTAAGAAATTCCGATATTGATTACGATTTAATGCGAAGCGTTCTCGAAAACACCATTAAGTCGCAGGAATTGCTGCACGCAGGAAAATTTCCTTTCAGCTTTTTTGATTTGTGCTGTACCGAAAAACTCGCTTCAGATAGCCTTATGCTAAAAGGAGATCTCACACTTAAAAATATTCCGGCTTGCATTAGTTTTAAATCATATGTCAAATGGGACGATCAAATGTTTGAAGCACAAACGGATACCATTTCGATTGACAGAACTGATTGGGGTATTTTTGCAATGTCGAAAAATTATGGTGGAGGAGATCAATCTTATATTGTAAGCGATACGATCTATTTGCAAATTGAACTAAAAGCTAATCGCGTGCCAGAAGAACATCTTTTGGAGAGCAAGAAAAATAGGCTTGGGAAATAGTAACAAATACTTATAAAAAAATGCGATGCAAAGAAAAGCTTAAATATTTTGGTAAGGAAATACTAAAATTCCTTGATCAAATCAATTTTTTAATAAATTTGTCCAGCGATAAAGTGAAAGCTTTTCGCATGACCAAAATTACAACATAAGTAACCGTTTTGATTCTACAACCATCAGGAAATCTATTATGACGCATTCAATCATTACCTTGCAGGGAAACCTACAAAAAATGATGGTTCTAGGCTTATTGGGATTGTTATTACTGCCTTTTAATTTTATAAAAGCGCAAACCCCTGAAGCTTTAAAGAACTATCAACAATGTAAGGCCTGTCACAACCTCGAAGGCCCCGAATTATTAGGACCAAATTTAACTGGCGTAACGCAAAGAAGAGATACTGCCTGGCTGATTCGCTTTATTCGTAACAGTCAGGAAGTTATTGCTTCCGGAGATGAGTATGCAGTTGCATTATTCGAGAAGTACAACAAAATCCCGATGCCACCACACGATCTTTCTGATGAGCAAATTATCGACATTCTTGCTCTGATAGAAAACGGTGGTCAGGTTGCTGATGAATACCTGGCTCAGATGGAGGCAGAGGCGGATAAAGGTGCCACTGACGATGCCGCCAGAGCTGCCGAATTGCGCGACAAAGAGCTCAAAATGGCAGAGCTCGAGCGTGATGCAAACCGTAATTTTGGTACTACCTTTATCATTACCTTGATAATTTTCCTAATCACCTTGATTGATCTTTTTGTTACTAAGGTGATTAAGGCAACATTTGTTCATAAAACAGTGGTGCTTATTGCCTTGGTAATCATAGGCGAAGTGGTTTATAAAGAAGCTTCTGCGCTGGGTCGTCAGCATTATTATCAACCAGAGCAACCCATTTGGTTTTCGCATGAGATACATGCCACTCAAAATAAAATTGATTGCCTCTACTGTCATTCCTCGGCTGAGGATAGCAAAAGCGCTGGAATCCCTTCGATAAATGTGTGTATGAACTGCCATAATCAGGTGCGCGAAGGAAAAGTTACAGGCACTGCCGAAATTGACAAAATACATGAAGCCTGGAATAGTGGCAAGCCGGTTGAATGGGTGCGCGTGCATAACCTGCCTGATCATGTGTATTTTAATCATGCTCAACATGTTAATTCAGGTAAGCTGGATTGTGCCGAATGCCATGGCGAAGTAGAAAAAATGGACGTCGTGATGCAAGTTGAAGACCTCAGTATGGGATGGTGTCTGGAGTGCCACCGTACAACTGAAGTGCAGTTTGCAAATAACGAATTCTTTAAGTCGTATGAATTAATGCATGAGCAGTTCAAAAATGGTGAAGTCAAAAAAGTGACTGCCGATATGCTAGGTGGTGGCGATTGTATGAAATGTCACTATTAATTCACTAACCTGATAAGAAATCCCATATGGAACAAAAATATTTCAGAAGCATCGAAGAACTGAAAATTGATATTCGGCCCGAAACAGAAAACAAACCTGCCGGCGACCGACAGTTTATCTTCGAAATGCAGCAGGAGTTAAAAAAATCAACAACTGCATCACGACGCGATTTTCTTAAGCTTTTTGGTTTTACTGTTGCCTCTGCAGCCATTGCAAGCAGCTGCGAACAGCCTGTGCGTAAAGCCATTCCGCTGTTAATACAGCCCGAAGAGATTGTCCCCGGTAAAGCCAGCTATTACGCTTCTACATTTTTTGATGGCATAGATTATTGTCCTGTCGTAGTAAAAGTGCGTGACGGACGCCCTATTAAAATAGAAGGAAATAAAGCTTCTTCGCTCACCAAAGGCGGAACCAATGCCCGCACTCAGGCAGCGGTTTTAGGATTATATGATAATTCCCGTTACAGAGAACCTCAGGCTGGCGGAAATGTTACCAGCTGGCAGGAAGTAGATCAGGCAATTATAAACCAGCTCAATGCGATAAAAAATAAGGGTGGAAAAGTTGTTGTGCTATCAGCAACTGTGATAAGTCCTTCGACCAAAGCTGTGATCAATGAGTTTTTAACTCAGTATCCGGGCGAGCATATCACTTACGATGTGTTGTCGGCCAGTGCAATGCGCGAAGCCAATCAACTTAGCTTTGGTAAGGCCTTTTTGCCTTCCTATCACTTTGATAAAGCCGAAGTAATTGTAAGCTTTGATGCCGACTTTCTGGGAAGCTGGCTCACTCCTGTTGAGTTTACAAAACAATACAGCATAAATCGCAAGCTTACTGACGGTAAAAAGAAAATGTCGCGTCACATTCAACTCGAAGGTGCGATGTCAGTAACTGGTTCAAATGCTGATAAACGTATTCAGTTGCATCCTGCTTTGGAAAAACAAACTGTTGCGGCTTTGTTTAATGAATTACAAAAGCTTTCCGGCGAATCCGGAACAAAACAAATTGATAGTCCTGCCGATGTCAAGGCTATTGCTAAAGAATTATACAGCAAAAGAGGTAAAGCCCTTGTTGTTGCCGGAAGCAATGATCCCGAAACACAGCTGATGATCAATGGTATTAATCAGTTGCTGCAGAGTTATGGCAATACGATTGATACTGCAGTTAATTTGAATATCCGTCAGGCCGACGACAGAAAACTTCAGCAAATGATAGCTGATATGAACGCCGGTAAAATTGACGGAATCTTCCTTTATGATGTGAATCCTGCTTACGATTTTCCTGAAAAGGATAAATTCATTACAGGATTGAGCAAAGTTGGACTTAAAGTTGCTATGCCTGTACTCGAAGAAGAAACAGCACCTCTTGCTGATTTTATTTGTCCTGATCATCATTTTCTGGAAAGCTGGAATGATGCAGAAATCAAAACGGGATACTATTCACTTGCGCAGCCTGCGATTCGTCCTATCTTTAATACGCGTCAGGCTCAACAGAGCTTCCTGAAATGGATGGGAAGTGATCTTGATTTCAGAACGTATATCCAGCAATATTGGGAAAATAACCTTTTTGCACAAGGCGATAACCTTACTTTTACCGGTTTCTGGAATAGTAAACTACACGATGGTATCTTTGAATCAGGCCGTAAGGAATCTGAAGACTTTGTTTTTGATCATACCGCAGCATTGGCTGCTCAGCAAAAGGTTAAAACTGGTAATCCAGACCAGCTGGCGTTGGTAGTATTTCCAACAGTTGCCGTTGGAACTGGTAAGCATGCAAACAACCCTTGGTTGCAAGAGCTGCCCGATCCGGTAACTAAAGCTTGTTGGGATAATTATGTGTCGGTTTCACCCAAACTTGCCAATGAATTAGGTTTAAGTGAGTTTGATACCGTGAACGTGAATAACATAGGTGAGTTGCCAGTTTTAATTCAACCCGGACAAGAATATAAAACCTTATCAGTAGCACTGGGCTATGGCCGCGAAAAGGCTGGAATTCCTGCTACTGGCGTTGGAAAGAATGCATTTGGGCAGATAGGTTTTGTT
>JAGYNM010000109.1 GCA_018399335.1 Bacteroidales bacterium
CTCCGATGCCTTGCAGAAAGCGAAAAAAGATCAACCACCATCCTGAGGCAGCCAGGCCACTTGCTATCGAAAAAAGCCCAAAAAGCATTACACCCAGTTTAAACATACGCCTGATTCCGGTAAGGTCGGCCCACCTTCCGGCAGGTAACAAAAACATAGCATTCGAAAGCAAAAAGGCGGTAATTACCCAGCTCAAAGCCACTGCATTCAGATCAAATTGCGATTCAATAGCCGGAAGGGCAATATTAACCGCTGAAATCAGAAATGTCCCCATAAAAGAGGTGACAGCTACTATGGCAATAATCGAAATTTGCTTTCGTGCCTGCGTCATTTTACCAGAAAATCAATTTTTTACGATGAGTCTTTTGTGCTGTTTGTAACTCAATGAAATAAACTCCGCTCTTCCATTCAGCTTTGCGCGATATGCTTGTTTCATCACGAAGCGTTGTCTGATAAATTATTCTTCCGTTCAAATCAAAAAGTGAAAGCAGGGCTTCAGTATTTTCATTTGAATCAAATTGAATGTTTATCCAGTTCTTGACAGGATTTGGCGAAACAAACATCTGATTGTCAACTAAATTTTCATCAGTACTAACATATTGCGAAACCACTACATTATCAATCAGTAATGGATTTCCGTAAAAACTAACGGTTTCAAATGCAATGCGCACATCGCTGATTCCTACCCAATCGCTTAGGTCGATTGTATTACATGGCGCGCCCCAACCTTGTCCACACCAATCAGTTGCTTCAACAGGCCAAAAAATTTCATCGGTAGGCTGGTGTGTTGCGAAAATTCCGCTGCCATCCTCTCCAAATGCAGCAATACGTTCCCAGCTTTCTCCGCAATCAGCTGAAATGAGAATGATAAGAGAGTCTGTTACCTGAGTGTAAGACGCATTTTGGGCATAAGCATGATCAAAACTCATATAAGCTGTCGATAAGTCGCTTAAATCGAAAGGTTTAGAAATTAAACGGTCGCGTTGCATGATCGAAAAATAATCCCTGAAATTAATTCCTGCTGCCACTTCACTTCCATTACCGCCTACATTGTACAACTCCCATGTTTCGCTATTGTCAGGATTCTCAACCATCCAGGAGCCGTCAGTAAATGTCCAGGATTCAAAATTGTCCTGAAAATGTCCTGACTCAGCACCAATAGTGAGATAGCTTTCAGAAATCACTTCATCTTCGCCATATTCGTTACTTACAACCAACGAAACCGAATACTGTCCCTCTTCTAAAAATCGAAGTTTTGGATTTTTATCATTTTCATCACCCTCGATAAACTCGAACGACTGAGGATCAAATTGCCATTCCCAGCTATCTGGAATACCAGTTGATGCATCATAAAAACCAATCACATCATTCGCGCAGGCAACCTTTACATCTGATGTGAAGTTGGCCGCAACCTGTCCCGGAAAATCAACCTTAAAACTCATTGTTTCACCAACTTCAGAAATATCATATATCGTAACGCCGCCCAGATTTCCATTCTGCAAAAAAGCATATGGATTGCTGAAATCAGTAAATTCTTCACGGCCGTAATTGGCGCCGAAAACTGCATCATTAAGATTACCGTCATTCGAAGGTGCACCGCCGGGACGGAAAATATAAACCTCGTCGGGTGGCCCTTGTGCATTACCATTTCCGGCATTGGGATTGATGCGATAAATTAACATCCCCGATTTCGGGAGCGTACCATCAAATGTGCCATCTTTTTTGCGGTATTCCAATACAAAATACTCCGAAGAGGAGTTTTGTGAAGGAATGCGCCACGCATGATTTTCCGCTGATTGCAAAGGATTAAGGGTATAGGTTCCGGCTTCTGTAATCCATGGAATATCTTCGATCCATCCTCCATATTTCATCTTCATGAAGGCGTTCATATATTGTGGCGGATTATTATTTGAAGCCATAATATCCCATGAACCAACAGGTGTAATACTGTTATCAACGTAGCGATACAGATCGGGTGCGCTTAAACTGTGATATAGCTCATGACACAGAACTCCTACTCCACTGCTCGCCAAACTGGTTTCGAGCTGGAAATTATAATCATGCACTTTTTTACCATTGATGTAAACATCTTGTGAATAAAGACTCCAGCGATGCGGCCAAAGTAATGTTGACCAGGCAGTTGTGCCTCCCCGAATGATAAAAACAACGTTATCAACACGATTGTCGTTGTTATAATCCAGGTCAAGCTCGGTTGGTACAGGCGAATTGATATTCACCCACTCAACAGCATTTACCAGCAAGGTATGTTCTCTGTTAGTTCTTTGATTATCATTAACATAACCATCAGGATTGGTTACAGCATTATAAGGCATATAATAGCTTCTGGGATATTCATCTTCATAAGATAAAATGTAATCGTCGGGAGGCACTGGATAAAAAAATGATCGTAAATCAAGCTGTCCATAGGATATTTCATCAAAATAATTTAGCACTGAATTGGCATTGGCGTTATCGTTGTTGAAACGATTGTAATTCAGTAATGTATCAGAAGCAAACTCATCCTGATCAGCAAAACGAATATAGATGACCAAATTGTTTAAAGTCCCAATAGCCCTGTCGTAGCTTCTGTTTGGTTCAACAAATTGCATTTCCTGCTCCATATAAGTCCGGATGGTCAATCGTTGCTCCGCACTGATGTTTATGCCCGGATACAAATTTGTTGTTGAAGGATCTACTAAACCCACCCTGTGTGAAGACGGTACAAGTTGATCGTTATTTAAAATGGCATAATAAAAATAGCCGTCTGTTTCGCTTTGGATGATGGTATAACCAGCAGCATCGTGCAGCCAGTTGTAAAACTCATCACCAGTAGCTAACAAATGCAGGTTTGTGCCATCGGGTTGTGCCACAGTAACCTGTTGATCTTTAAGCCAGGCAGCATGAAGCGGTAAAGAAAAAATTAAAGCTAAAACAATTAAAAACAGACTAAACAGTCTTGATTTTCGGAGGGTTTGCATGAACATAATATTTGTGTTTGTCAATTTCTTAAAGGATGCAAGGCGACAAAAATAATCTTTTCCAGCTAATAAATTCATATGCTATTTCTTATGCAAGGGAGGCATCCTTCAATTGAACACAATCCTAAAAATTGTAGGACACAAAAAAAATGTACTTTTGAAGCACTGAAAAATGTGATAAAATTATGTGTTTAAGCATACCTGCCCGTATTGAATCTATTAATGGTGAAATGGCCAGATGCTCCGTTGGAGAAGCATTTTATGATGCCAGTCTTACAATGCTTGATCTGAGTGAAATAGCTGTTGGAGATTATGTATTGCTGCATACCGGATTTGCACTTCAAAAGATAAGTGAGGAAGAGGCTTTGGAAACCCTTAAGCTTTTCGAAGAATTCGAAGCATTTAACAAAGAGCTCGACATTGAAGAGAAGCAAACCGGAGAACGAATTGTGTAGGACTTATGAAATATATTGACGAGTATCGCAATAAAGAGGCTGTTCAGCATTTGCTCAGACAAATTAAAGAGACTTCCAGACATAAAATGCGTATTATGGAGGTTTGTGGCGGACATACCATGGCCATCCAGCGCTTTGGAATTCCGTCATTGCTACCCGAAACCATTGAATTGATCAGTGGTCCGGGCTGCCCTGTCTGCGTAACAAGCCGTTCCTATATTGATCACGCCATAGCGCTGGCACGTTTGCCCAACGTAATTATCACAACCTATGGCGATTTAATTCGTGTGCCCGGCTCCACATCGAGTCTTGATGGCGAAAAAGCTGCCGGACGTGATATCAGAATTGTTTATTCAGTGTTGGATGCACTTGAGATTGCTAAGCATAACAGAAGAAAAAAAGTTGTTTTTCTGGGAATCGGCTTTGAAACCACCTCTCCGGCAACTGCTGCCGGAATTTTAAAAGCTGAAATGGCAGGGCTTTTCAATTTTTCAGTCTTGAGCGCTCATAAAATTATGCCTCCACCAATGGCTGCGTTGATTGATGCTGGCGTTGAAATTCATGGTTATCTTGGTCCAGGACATGTGAGCACGATAACAGGTTCAGGAATGTATGATTTTATTGCTGAACGATATGGCTTGGGTGTAGTAATAAGTGGTTTTGAACCAACTGATATCCTGCAATCTATATTGATGTTAGTAAACCAATTCGAATCACGGCGTCCGGCTGTTGAAATCCAGTATAGCCGTGTTGTGAAACCTGAAGGAAATACAAAGGCACTTGGAATGCTCGAAGAGGTTTTCGAATTACGTGATGATTGGTGGCGCGGATTAGGGATATTGGCGGCGAGCGGATTTAAAATAAAAGAAAAATACGCTCATTTTGATGCCGAAAAATTATTCGAAGTAACGATTGAGCCTACCAGAAGCGACAAAGGCTGCATCTGCGGGAGTATATTAAAAGGTATAGCCAAACCTTCAGATTGCAAACTATTTGGAAAATCGTGCACTCCAACTGACCCTGTGGGTGCCTGTATGGTAAGCAACGAAGGGGCATGCGCTGCCTGGTACAGGTATTCGGTATAGTCTGATTTTACTTTTTTAAGCTTTTTTGGATTTCTCTTATCCAGGTAGAAATAGGCTTCACCTTAACAAATTCATATAAATTTGGCAAGTTAACTTAACAAATTCATATAAATTTGGCAAGTTTAGGGTCAAAATTCAGAATTGTACTGGAATACCGCTAGCCAAAAAAACCACGCACCAGACCGCCATCGTGACTAAAACTCTGACCTGTTACAAAACCCGATAAGGGAGAAAGCAGCCAGCAAGCCAATACTGACATTTCATCAGCTTTTCCCATTCTCTTGACTGGAATACTCGCTTCAAATTGTTGTCTTGCCATATTTTCAGTTATTCCTTCCAGGGCTGCTTTTTTTGCAAAGAGGCGCTGCATGGCAGCTGTATCATGATATCCGGGAGATAAAATATTGAAAGTTAGACCTTCGGCAGCCATTTCTTGCGAAAGCGTTTTCACAAACCCAGTAACAGCAGCGCGAAGTGAATTGCTCAGAACCAAATTATCAACCGGCTGTTTAACTGATACGCTTTCAATGAAAACCATTCTGCCATATTTTTGGTCTTGAAGTATTGGCACAAATTTTTGTGTAAGTGCAATTTTCCACCTTATAATTGTGCGATAGGCTTCATCCCAATCGCTTAAAGTGGTTTCCATCACTTTTTTTGCAGGTGGACCTCCAGCATTAATTAAAATACCGTCAATTGTACGGTTTTTGCAGGCGGCGATAATCTTATCAGCGCTTTGCTCGTCAAAAACATCCAATGCCAAAGTTTCTAAATGCTTACCGGCTTTCTGCTGGAAATCTTCCAACACATCCTCGCTACGCGCAATTGCCAGTACGTGAGCATTTTCTTCCAGCAGACGCTCGGCAATTGCCCTTCCAAATCCGCTGCCGGCACCTGTTACTACAAAAAAACGATCTTTAAGTTGTAAATCCATAATCAGTGATTTTTGCTGCTAAAGTACAAATCTGAATGATTAATGGCCGGAATTTTCAGTAAAGCTTAGGATTTCCGTATTTTTGCGCCCTAATTGAAAGAAATCATGTCAAATTCGGAACGCTCCGTTGTGCTAAAAGGTTCGGTTGCTATTGCTATTTCTGCTGTGCTTTGGGGCGTGGACGGTGTTGTATTAACTCCCAGACTTTTCAACCTTGACGTGGGTTACGTTGTGTTTATACTCCACGCATTTCCTTTTTTGCTGATGAATCTGTTTTTGTTTCGGCATTACCGTTTTTTGTCTCATATGCCCAAAACAGATGTGCTCATTTTCTTTTTGATCAGTCTTTTGGGCGGTGCAGTCGGGACGCTTTCAATCGTAAAAGCATTGTTTTTACTCAATTTTAATCATTTATCAGTAGTTGTGCTGTTACAAAAACTACAACCCGTTTTTGCAATATTTCTGGCTCGGGCCATTTTGGGTGAAAAACTGAAACAGCGTTTCATGCTATGGGCTTCCCTTGCGATTGTAGCAGGTTATTTCCTCACTTTTGGATGGGGTTTGC
>JAGYNM010000011.1 GCA_018399335.1 Bacteroidales bacterium
TCGATGCCGACCTGATTTTATTTATGGTTGACATCAGCGATCCGGTTCAGCATCACACTACTACAATCGAGAAGTTGGAGCACAGCAAGGTTCCTGTTTTTGTGCTCATCAACAAAATTGATCTTTCTGATCAACCAAAGGTTGAGCAAGCTGTTGCCTTCTGGCACGAGGCTTTGCCGGCTGCAACGGTATTTCCATTGGCAGCTTTGCCAGGGCATAATGTGGCTTATCTTTTCGAGCAGATTCTTGAGAAACTTCCTGAATCACCGCCTTATTTTCCAAAAGATGAGCTGACGGATAAATCCATGCGTTTTTTTATTGCCGAAATCATTCGCGAAAAAATCTTATTGAATTATAAGCAAGAAATTCCCTACTCGGTTGAAGTAGCGGTGGATGCTTACGAAGAAACTGAAAAGCTGATCAGGATACAGGCCATCATTTTTGCTGCACGCGACTCGCAAAAAGCGATTTTGATAGGCAAGCAAGGCAGCGCGATTAAGAGAATGGGAACACAGGCAAGGGCAGATATTGAGGAATTTGTAGGCAAAAAGGTGTTTCTGGAATTGAGTGTGAAAGTAAATAAAAACTGGCGCGACGACGAGCAAATGCTTCGCCGCTTTGGCTATGAGGCCTGATAATTAATAATACTGATATGACAAATATTGCGGCAATTGTGGGCAGACCCAATGTAGGAAAGTCCACTTTTTTTAACAGATTAGTGCAGGCGCGACAGGCAATAGTGGAGGAAACCAGCGGCGTAACTCGCGATCGCCATTATGGTCGCAGCGACTGGAACGGCAAAACATTTTCGCTGATCGATACGGGTGGTTATGTGGTTGGATCTGATGATATTTTTGAAGAGGAAATCCGCAAGCAGGTAGCCCTTGCTATCGACGAGGCCGATGTAATCTTTTTTGTTGTGGATGCCCGCGAAGGCGTTCATATGTTGGATAAAGAGGTGGCGAATATGCTGCGCCAATCCAAGAAAAAGGTGCTGCTGGTTGCCAACAAAGTGGATAATCCTGATCGCATTGCCGATGCACAAGAGTTTTATTCCTTCGGTTTGGGCGAGCCTTTCCCCATATCTGCTATTAATGGCAGTGGAACCGGTGAGCTGCTGGATGAAATGGTGAAACTTTTGCCTGAGGAAATGACCACCATCGAAAGTGATCTGCCTAAGTTTGCTGTGGTGGGACGTCCTAATGTGGGGAAATCCTCCATTATCAATGCTTTTCTGGGAATTGAGCGCAACATTGTTACATCCATCGCCGGTACAACACGCGATAGCATCCATACCGAATACAATGCTTTTGGGATGAATTTTATCCTGGTGGATACTGCCGGCTTGCGTAAAAAAGGGAAGGTTTACGAAAACATTGAGTTTTACTCGGTTTTGCGTGCTATCCGTTCGATTGAGGAAAGTGATGTGGTGATTCTTTTGATTGATGCACAATCGGGTATTGAAGCTCAGGATCTTAATATTCTCAAGCTGGCCGAAAAAAACCGTAAAGGCGTTGTGATTGTGGCCAATAAATGGGATTTGATCGAAAAGGAAAACAACACCCACCTGGAATACGAAAAAGCTATCAAAGAGCGGACAGCACCTTTTACTGATCTTTCGATTGTTTTTACTTCCGTAATCAACAAACAAAGGATTTTTAAGGTGTTGGAAGCAGCGCATGAGGTTTACGAGAACCGTAGTCGCCGTATTGCTACTTCGAAGCTTAACGAATTGTTGTTGCCTATTATTCAAGCTTCTCCACCACCAGCCACTACACGCGGCAAATATGTGAAAATTAAATACATCACACAATTGAAGACGCAAACACCACAATTTGTGTTTTTCTGTAATTTCCCGAAGGATGTAAAAGAGTCGTACAGGCGCTTCCTTGAAAACAAGTTACGCGAACAGTTCAACTTTAAAGGAGTACCTATTCAATTGTATTTCAGGCAAAAATGAGCGATTCGGTTAGGATAGACAAATGGATGTGGGCCGTGAGGCTTTTTAAAACCCGTACCATTGCTGCCGATGCCTGCAAAGGCGGAAAGGTAAAAATGGACGGACAGGCCGTAAAGGCTTCCCGCGAGGTGAAAGCTGGCGATCTGATCGAAGTGCAGATCGGGCAATTGCACCGAAAAGTGGAAGTGAAAGAACCGGCTAAAAACAGGGTTGCAGCCAAACTGGTCGAAAACCTGCTTATTGATCATACGCCAGTGGAAGAATATGAACGTTATGAACTGGTAAAAGCCGCCAAAACGGAGTATCGGGGACGAGGATTGGGGCGCCCAACAAAAAAAGAGAGAAGATTAATAGACAAACTCAAAACAGACGAATAATGCGTTTTATTAGAAATTATTTTTTACTGCTGCTTGGCTTTACGTTTTTTTTGACGAGCTGCAATCTGTCAAAACAATCCGTAAAAAAGCCAAATGATGCCTGGATGGCAGCCTTTTATAATGTGGAGAATCTCTTTGATACTATCAATGATCCAACCATTAATGATGAGGAATTTCTCCCGGGATCAAAATTGGATTGGAATACGGAAAAGTATCAAAAATCCCTTGCCCAAAAAGCTCGGGTTATAGCTGCTCTTGATAGTTTGGATTTTCCGCATTTTGTTGGGTTAGCCGAAATTGAAAATAGAGCTGTGCTTGAGGATTTGGTTAAAACATCAGCACTTGCCAAGGCAGACTACAGCATTATTCATATCAGTGATAATGACCACCGTGGAATTGAAGTTGCTGCAATTTATCGTAGCGATTATTTCAAGGTATTAGCCACTGAAGCGCTTGAACCGGATAAGGAAAAGCCAGAAAGCATGCGGCATGTATTGTATGTGAAAGGTTTGATTTCAGGAGGAGATACCTTGCATATTTTTGTAAATCACTGGACCTCACGCTATGGCGGAAAAGACGAAACAGCTCCCAGAAGAGCTCTTTATGGCGATTTTCTGAGACATTTGTCGGATTCCCTGCTGACCCTCGATCCTATGGCACATATTGTGATTATGGGCGATTTGAATGATAATCCCACCGATATCAGCATTACATCACATTTACAAGCTGTTGGTCCGAAGGATTTGGATGCAACAAACAGCTTGTTCAACCTTAGCCTTCCACTTTTTGAAGCAGGCGAGGGTACTCTTTACTACCGCAGCTGGGACTTTTTTGATCAGGTTGTTGTTTCACGCGCATTGCTAAATCCTGAAAAGCCATCTGTAAGAGACTTTGAAGTAGTGAAGCATCCCTGGATGTTGTATCAGCCCAAGGAAGGTGATGCTCGGCCTAACAGAATGTCATCAGGTGGGCGTTATTTTGGTGGTTTTAGCGACCACTTGCCTGTGGTTTTATACCTGAATGTGGATTAAGGTAGCGTTTGTTCGCTGATAAGTTCACCGTTTTCGTCCCACGAACGCCACACACCTGTGCGTTTTCCTTCTGCATAGGCTCCTTCGATATGTTTTTGTCCGTTGGGATGGTACACAATTCCCGGGCCTTCGCGCTTTCCGTTTTCAAAACTGCCTTCACTCCATAAAGTACCGTCTTCGAACCAGGATTTCCAGGTGCCAGCTCGTTTGTTGTTCAGGTAGTCGCCTTGCATGCTTAAAGCACCTTCGGGATAATATTGTTTTTCACGCACCAAAATTTTTTGCCCGCTATTGTCTTCGCGAAAAAAACGGACAATCTTTGGTTTGCCATTATCCCAGATATCAATGATTTCTGAAGTCAGGTCTTCTTCCTGCTCTGCTTTTTGTTGACAGGCGGGTAAAAAACTTACCATAAGAAAAAGGATGGCCAGGCTAGCGATCAAATAAAAGCCTTTGTCCGCGGACTTCTTCATGGAATTTTCCGTTCTCATATGCCAATTTTCCATTTACAAAGGTGTATTTAACCTGATGATTTAGGCTGGCACCTTCAAGGGGCGACCAGCCGCATTTGTAGAATATATTTTCTGATGAAACTGTTTGTGATTGATTTGGATCAACAAGCACTAAATCAGCGTAATATCCTTCGCGGATAAAACCGCGTTTTTGAATTTTAAATAATTTTGCAGGATTGTGACACAGTTTTTCGATAGCCATTTCGGTTGTGAGATAACCATTTTGAGCCAGATCGAGCATGGCAGGAAGCAAATGCTGAACCATAGGCCCGCCGGAAGGTGCTTCAAAATAAGGTCGTGATTTTTCTTCAAAAGTATGCGGCGCATGATCAGTAGCCACCACATCGATTTTTCCGCTTCGCAGTGCTTCCCATAAAGCTTGCCGGTCTTCTTCAGTTTTCACGGCAGGATTCCATTTGATAAAATTTCCTTTTTGATCGTAATCTTTATCGCTAAACCAAAGGTGATGCAGGCAAACTTCAGCAGTGATCTGTTTTTCTTCAAGCGGAATTTTATTGGTAAAAAGTGCAGTTTCTATAGCTGTACTCAGGTGTAGAATATGTAGTCGGGTGTTATACTTTTTTGCTAAGGCAACGGCTTTTGATGAAGACAAATAGCAGGCCTCGGCATTTCTGATTTGTGGATGAACCTTCGCTGGTGCACCGTCAGGATATTTATCCCGAAAGGCGGCCAGATTTTGCCTGATGGTAGTTTCATCTTCGCAATGCACTGCAACCAGGGTAGGGGCGTTGGCAAAAATTTTAGAAAGACTATTCTCATCATCCACGAGCATATTGCCTGTGCTGGAACCCATAAAAACCTTGATGCCACAAACTTTTTTGGGATCTGTTTTTACAATTTCGGCCACATTATCGTTTGAAGCTCCCATGTAAAACGAATAGTTGGCCATTGATTTTTGTGCTGCCAACTGGTATTTTTCTTCAAGCAATTCCTGTGTAAGCACATTGGGAATGGTATTGGGCATTTCCATAAAGCTGGTAATTCCGCCAGCAATGGCAGCGCGGCTTTCGCTTTGGATATCAGCTT
This sequence comes from Bacteroidales bacterium, assembly GCA_018399335.1. GTDB lineage: Bacteria > Bacteroidota > Bacteroidia > Bacteroidales > F082 > UBA5536. The sequence continues at coordinate 4,928 of JAGYNM010000011.1, forward strand.
TATAAGTCAGCCCTGGTTCCCTAAAATGAACCTGATCATCAATCACCCCCGGAACAAGCAGGAGTCCTTTGGCGTCAATAATACGGAAGTTATTTTCCATGTCGATTGAGCCCGGCTCAGCTATTTTTTCAATATACGCATCACGGATAAGCAGATCGGCAACAAACCGTTTGTTTTCGTTGATCAGTGTAGCATTACGGATTAATGTTGCAGGCATATTTTTAGGCTTTTCTTGCTTTTATTTTTCCGCTTATTCCTCTTAATCTGAGATTAATTACTCCGAAAATGGCTTCTTTAAATATACGCTTATTCATTTTGGAGGTGCCTTCGGTGCGATCGGTGAAGATTATTGGCACTTCTTTCAGATTGAACCCGAGTTTGCAGGCTGTATATTTCATCTCGATCTGAAATGCATAGCCTACAAATTTTATTCTGTTTAGATCAATGGTTTCCAGTACTTTTCGGGTGTAACAAACAAAACCTGCAGTAGTGTCGCGCACCTTAAGACGAGTAATAAATCTAACGTAAGCTGAAGCATAATACGACATCAACACACGACCCATCGGCCAGTTTACAACATTAACGCCAGTAATATAACGTGAACCTACAGACAAATCAGCTCCTTCAACCGCACAGGCATGATAGAGTCTTTCCAAATCCGCAGGATTGTGAGAGAAATCAGCGTCCATTTCAAAAATATAGCCGTAATTGCGGGCCAGTGCCCATTGGAAACCATGGATATACGCGGTGCCCAAACCTAATTTTCCTTTTCGCTCCTCGATAAATAATCTTCCCTGAAACTCTGGTATTAAGCTCTTTACGATTTGTGCTGTGCCATCGGGGCTATTGTCTTCAACAATTAAAACGTCAAAATCTTTTTCGAGGCTAAAAACTGTTCGAATGATTTTTTCGATGTTTTCTTTTTCGTTGTATGTGGGTATGATAACCAGGCTGTCCGACATTTATGCAGGCGTATTAATTATTGAAGTGCAAATTTAGCTACAAACTTAAGATTTGTTCTGAAAAGTTTACGTTTTTCGGATAATTTATCACTATAAAATACGAATAGCCCTCAGCAAACTGAAGGCTATTCGTTTATAATTCAGGGATATAAATCTAATAAATAATCAGCTTGTGATTTATCCTGCCACTTTCATTTGATAGTGTCAATTGATAAAAACCGTTGTTGAGTGGTTTTGTATCTATCGTAAAACTGTTTGACCCAAATGTGAGGCTAACTTCATTTTGATAAACTAATCGGCCTCCGATGTCATACAAAGCGATATTAATAGTTTCATTTTTCTCGGCTACCAAAGTAATCGTTGTAAAATCATCTGCCGGATTTGGATAAATGGTCGAACTGCTAACAAAGCTGATTTCACCAATTCCTACCCAGTTGAAAGTAGTTTCGAAAGGCTCCATTTCATTATCAGTAAGGTCTTTAACGCCTTGAATGTTAATAGTATAATCAGTTCCAGAAGTCATTCCGCTTACCTCCAGATTTACCTGTTTTTTATTAAAAGCATGCTGGTTTGCAGCAATTACGCTAATACCATTATCCAGGCTGTAATTGGTGATGTTTTCAGCGGATTCTTCTGTTACATCCTCGCTGAAATCAATACGGATATTATTGAAAGTAAGTGGTGTTACTTCCATAACCTGTGGCAGTACGATGTCACTTCCAGAAGCGACATCAGTTTCGAAGCGTAATTCTATTTTCCACTCGTCGAAGTCAAAGTTCATGGGGCCGGTAATATCATAGGCAGCGTTAAGCTCAGGTTCGTATTCAAAAATACTGGTATTGTGAACTTTAAGTACGCCAGAGCCATCATCTACCCACCACATGAAGAAATTTGATTGGTAATTTTCCATCACGCAGGTGGCGTTCATTACTTTTACCAAAATGCTTTCGTGGCCTTCTTCCACCTCGCCTGTGCGTACAATAACTGGTTCGGGTAATGGCTTGTTATCAGCAATAAAATAGTAGTCGCTAACTTCAGCAATCTCTGTTTTACCATAATATTCCTTCACTTTACCGGTAACGATAACGCTATCGCCAATAGAAGGATTTCTTCCACTCTCATAAATAAACATACCATTCCAAAGTCCTGTTCCATCCTGGATAAAGTAGAAGGACCCAAAAGATCCTGTTACAATGCCAGAGGTGCTAACAATCTGATCTGTATATGGAGAGTTTTCAGTTTGTCCCTGGATGTCGTAAATGCTAACCAATTGTCCGGTAAAAACCTTCGGGATATAATAATTATACACCACTGTGCTGTTTTCGTTAGTGCCGTCAGTGGCAATGATTTTGTAGTAAACAGTTTGATCTTCAGCTTGTCCGGGAATGCTAGCAGTATATTGATTTCCATTAGCGGTCATCACAATTTCATTGCTGAGATTTTCGTACGAAAGACCCCACATGATTTTGGCACTGCTTATGTCAGCTGCTGAGCTACTTATTGAAGCAGCAATCGTAACTTCCTGATTGGCAACAGCTGTTTCGGGCATGATTTGCACGTTTGCGATGCTGATAGGGCTGGCCGCAACATTTCGCCAAATGAGATTTGCAAATTCAGGATTGTCAATAAACGGATTCCTGTTTTGTTGGAAAGAGTATATCACATTGTTTCTGTTGCGTTCAAAGTCATCTGGCGGATCTTGCATATTCCATTCCAACAGCGTGGAAAGCCTTCCGTGTGTAGGATTTGGATAGGTATTGATCTCATCTACAACTTCCAGATCCATCTCACCATTTTCGCCTTCGTAGCGTGTGGCCATATAGAAAATTATTCGGGCGATATCGCCTTTGGCGCCATCACGAGGTTCCCAGGTGTCGTCAGTAAAATAACAATCTGTAGCTTCAGGATGTTGTGTGCCACCATTGTCAAAGTCTTTGTTACTTCTGGAAACATTAACCGAAGCATCAGCTGGTTTCAGGTTGTGCACATCACTATCCATGGGTAAAATATCTTCAAAAGTGCCATGAGATTTAGCCCAAACGTGTTCGCGGTTTAAAAAATCTCCGCCGGTTCCATAATTGTCATTTGGTCTAGAGAAACCACCATAAACAGTAATTACATTATTGGGGTTATCGGGATCCTGATCAGAAAGCTTGAAGATTTCTTTGGAGAAAAAATACGAATAAACAGTATGTCCGCTGATGATATCATTCAGCTGGGCTTTAAGCTCTTCGCCATCTTTGCCTTCAACGCCATTATAATAGCCTGTTTGCTGGGCCTGAAGGGTGCCAAGCAGTAGCACAAAACTGAGGAGAAAAATAATTTTTTTCATTGTGAAATATTAGAGGAATTAAAGATTAATTTTTAGTGAAACTGTTGCTGTGCGGCCCATGCCGAAATATACGCCAGCCGAATTGGCATCGAAAGTGCTTGAATGAACGAGATAAGGATCGTTATTTTGTGCATCAGTGATAAAGGTGTTATCAAGTAAATTGATGATACTTCCGCGCAATTCAAATCCAATGTCTTTCATGCGCCAGGTGTAGCCGGCGTGCACATCGACAGTATAATAATCAGGTATTTTCCAGGACTGAATAGGCTTGCCTTCTTCATCGAAAGCCCAGTCGTTGTTGTTTGGATCGTAATCAAGCGGGTTAAATTCGGCATAATGTTTTCCGAAGAAGGTGAAAACACCGGTAGCATATAATCTTGGGATAATTTCCCAGCGGATACGTTCCTGATTTTGAATCTGAGCAGCATCGCCTACGTAAAGGCCTTTGGCATCAAATGGGCGGGTTCCGACCTGTTGGCCGTTATCATCATAAATACGGGCAGTATCGGCTGAGGTCCATTTCCAGTCTCCAACAGATAAAAGGCTCTCTAGCAATAAGTTTTTGGTTATTCTATAGGCAAATTCAAATTCTATACCTTTGTGTAAAGCATTCATATTGTTGATGTTGACTGAGTAGCGCACGCCGTCAATATCCATCGATAAAGCCCTGTCGGCGGGCTTATTTTCCCATTGGGTGAGGTAAGCATTTACGTTGAGCGTAAACTTTGGTTTTACCCAGCTGTAGCCAAGTTCAACTGCTTGAACCTTTTCATTTTTAATATCTCTAAAAAGCACATTACGACGATCAAATACATTGTTAAAACGTTGTGCTTTAGAAAGGTATCCAATATTTGCAAACACATTCATAGTTTCGTTCAGGTTGTAGTTGGCGCCACCTTTTACAGTGAATCCGGGCAAGTATTTCCAATCTGTTTCGTTAGTTCTTAAGCCTTCAGAATTTTGGTCGTAAGTGTTACCATTGTAGTTTATCGATGTGCCATAACCAATAGCTAAAGTAGTATCGCCCACATCTAATAGTTTTGGAAGAAAATAGTCAATTCTTTTGTAACCCGTAATTGAAGTGGTAAGATTCAAAAAAGCGGTAAGTGCGCCTTTGGTGAGCTTTACCTGTCCAAATAATCCTCCCCAATTTACCAGTGCATCATTGTGATAACCAATGATATCACCTACATATTTCTTGGTGGTATCGTTGCGTTCATTTTCGTTTCCACTATCGATGAAATAGTTTCCGCCGAAAAGATCCTGGATTTTGCGGTAGTGTTCTCCTTTGTAAGTTCTCAAATCAACACCGCCCGAAAAGCTGAGTAAGTCGCTGTGTTCATAATCAAAAGTTGAAAGCAAACCCATCCAGAAGTGGTTGTTCATGGCGGCACGATAAATATCTGATGATTTTTTATTTACATTAAAATACGGACGTACCAGGTTCATGTTTGAGTTGTACTGCACCTGAAGATTTTGCTGTCCTGTAACCGGATCATAGCTGGGTGTTGTTGAAAAAGAATTTCCACCACCGTCGCCTAATGAAAGGTACATAATATTGGAGATGTAAAGTTTATCATTCACCGACCAAAAATCCCTGAGGCTGAACATGGGTTTGTGGTAAAAATTATTAGCGGTGCTAAAAGGTTCAGCCTGTGGATAAATCGTATCGGTGGGCGTGATTGAAGCCTTGCTCAGATAACCCCAGTTAGGATTGTAGCGCAGACCCATATTAACGGGTTCTCCATTGTTGATCAGCGTATTGATTGATTCAGGTGAAACACCGTTTTCGAGTGCAAATGTAGAATCGTAAGTAGCAATATATTTTTTATGGCTGCGTTGTCCGTGTTCCTGTGGAGCTCCCATGGCTGTGAGGCTGATGATATGGTTGCCAATTTCTTTATCCACACGCAAAAAGTAGAAATAGCCCTCGGTCCATGTTTGGTCAACCCAGCCATCGCCTTTTTTATAGGAACCGGCAAAAGTTACGCCCCAGCCGTTTTTCATTCTTCCAGTGGTAAGTCCCAATGAAGTACGCAAAAAGCCGTCGTTGCCAACTTCCTGTTTCAGACTCAAGCCTTTTTTAGCATCAATACCTTTGGTAGCGATATTAATAGTTCCACCAACTGACGGAATAGCCAGCTTGGAGGCTCCAAGGCCGCGCTGAACCTGTGTATAGCGCATCACAGCATCGAGACCAAACCAATTTGACCAGTAAACCCAGCCGTTTTCCATATCGTTTACTGGAATACCGTCGAGCATTACTGCAACATTTCGTTGGTTAAAACCACGGATATTGATACGTGCATCACCATCTCCACCACCTGATTTTGTAGCATAAACACCTGGTGTTGAATTTAATAACATCGGAATGTCTTGCGAGGCCAGCTGTTCTTCCACTTTAACGGGTGTGATATTACTAAAAGCCACAGGTGTGTCACGTGTTTTAGCAACATCACCAACAACCTGAACCTCAGTAAGTGTAATGGTTTTTAAGGTAAAATTGAGCCGTATTTTTTCCTTGCCAACTTTAAGTTCTCTGGTCTGTTTTTCAAAGCCTACATAACTAATATCCAAGGTGTAAGTGCCTGGTTCCAGTAATAATTGGTAGGCTCCGTCAAAATCAGTAACTGTGCCGACTCCCGGACCGTAAATAATATTTACTCCGGGTAATGGTTCTCCGAGTTCGCCGTCATAAACAAAGCCTTCCACCGATGTTTTCTGTGCCATAGCACCAAACGCTAATGCAAAAAACATCACAAACAAACTTATTTTTTTCGTCATGATATCTGTTTTTCTCAAGACTGTTAGATAAAATTGCCATTATGATGATAATCTGGTTATCATCATAATGGCATGATTTGATGTGAACAAAAATTAGTTAAAAAGCAACTTTTGTGTGCCGATTTTATTGGATTGATATATGATCTTAACAAGATACAATCCTTTTAGTTCCAGACTGCTTTCGAAGGTGTATTCATTGGCACGCTGGTCAAATGTAATTTGCTCAACAAGTCTGCCACTCAGGTCGTGTAGTTCGATACGGGAAATAGCTTCTGCAGAAGTGATGCTGAATTTGTTGTCGATTGCAGGATTGGGATAAATCACTGCTTTTTCAAGCTGATTTTCTCCAACGCTCAATGTATTGCATTCGCAATTATGGAATCCTAAAGAATCAAAAGTATTTTCAGGAATGGAATCCCACTGCATATGCACCATAAAAGCAGGCTGTGGATTCTCTGTTACACCTTGTTTAACAGTTGGTTTTCTGATCAGGGTATGATCTCTTGACCAGGCTAACCAAAACAATGGTCCAACAATATAATTTTGAATGGTATAAGATGTTGGAACTCCACCACTATTATAAGTGATTGTGGTATCATTGAGGTTTCCCCAACCATTGTCATCCTCGAGCATTGGAGGCCCAACCTGACCAAAAATATCAATGATTTCGCCTGAAACAGTTTCCAGTGTCATGGCATCATTACCATTGAAATACATGGTGCGGTTTACATTGTAAACTGGCGATAAAAACAAATCAGCTTTTGCCTGAAGTGCCAGATCAACAGGTTGTTCAAATCCTGTGCCATCAGGATCTCTTTTGTCGAGAACAACCACAAAAGCGGATTTTGGTTCTATCGTTCCACTCAATTGTGCATCATAAGGAACATTTTCGCCATTACTATAGCGAACGAGCTTATATGTCGACAGATCAATGGCATTGTTGGTGGGATTGTAGAGTTCGAGCGCTTTGTTGTTGCCCGAGCCTTCAACATATTCGGAAATAAAAAGATTAGAGCAATCCTGCGCCTGAAGGCTTGTTGCCAGCATAAAAAGCATGAGATAAAGTAGATTTTTCTTCATAGTAAAATTATTTAACGGTTAAAAGTTTCTTTTTGGCAAAATTAACAACTATTGTATAACAGAGTGCCTAAAATGAAATTTCATCTGGATTTAATACAGGATTAATATTTACTTGCACAATAATTTAACATAAAATAAAAATCCGGATTTATCATTATTGATAAAATCCGGATTGTTCTAACAGAATTGCATTAGCTTCTCAGATGCAAAATTGTATGTTTGGCTCAAAAAAATTATCGGTAATTTATTTCATTCCAATATAAGTCAGAAATTCTTCTCTCATTTTCTGGTCAGTTTTAAAGACGCCGCTGAATTCTGAAGTAATGGTGGTACTGCTGTCGTCCTGAATGCCTCTGGCTACAACGCAAAAGTGTTTTGCATCAATTACAACGGCAACATCATCTGTTTGAAGTGCTTTTTTGAGCTCTTCAACTATTTGAACAGTAAGCCGTTCCTGAACCTGAGGCCGACGAGCGAAATAGTCTACAATTCGGTTAATTTTTGAAAGACCGATTACCGTACCGCTCGAAACATAGGCCACGTGAGCTTTTCCCATGATGGGCAAAAAGTGATGCTCGCAGGTGCTTTTGAGCGTGATATTTTTTTCGACCAGCATCTGTCCGTAGCGAAATTTATTGTCGAAAACAGACATTTTCGGTTTATTTTCAGGATTGAGGCCATGAAAAATTTCCTTCACAAACATTTTTGCTACCCTGTGCGGTGTTCCGCGAAGGCTGTCATCGGTCAGATCCAGTCCGATGGTTTCCATTATTTGCTCAAAATGTTTTTCGATGGTTGCTATTTTTGCCTCATCCGACTGCAAAAAAGCATCAGTACGCATGGGAGTTTCTATACTGCTGAAGGCGTGCTCATCGCCCATTTGCTCAGCTTCTTCATAAAAGAGTGATTTGCCATTTAGTTTGCCATTACCATTCGAATGGTGTTTGCCATTGCCGTTTCCGTTCAAGGTAATTGTCGCAAGATCTTCGTGTTTTCCGTTAAATTTCATAATTGAGGTATTTCGAATCATTAAACACGAAAGAACTCAAAATGTTTAACTAAACCACATAAATGTTAAACAAAGTTTAGAAATTTTATTGAGATTAGGCTTCCAAAAGGACTGGCTTAACTAAGACTTGCTTCAATCTGTCGCATCAATTCCAATGCTTTGAGCACTGTATGAACACCTTTGATGTGAATCAACAGCTTTTCAGGTGTTTCTTTCATCCGACATTGATCAGGATTAGCCTGGACAAATTTGAGAATGGCTGCAAAAGTAGGAGACTGATAGTAGGCTGATTGCTGGTCACTTACAAAATAAGCTGTAAGCATTTTGTTTTTCAGAACGAGTTTTTCGAATCCCAGGTCACGGGCCAGCCATCGCAAACGAATCGTATCGAAAAGTGCATTGGTTTGTTTGGGAATTGGACCAAACCGATCGATGAGTTCTTCGGTAAACGCTTCAAGGCCTTCCTCACCAGAAAGATTATCCAGCTCAGAATAAAGCCTGATGCGCTCAGCTGAAGTTGTTACATAGCCATTTGGTATCAGAATTTCCATGTCGGATTCAAACACACATTCGCGCACAAACTGCCTGGGTTTGTCGGATGTGAAAAGATCTTTAAATTCTGTTTCTTTAAGTTCTAGAATAGCTTCATCCAATATTTTATGGAAAGTTTCGAAGCCTATGTCATTGATGAAACCGCTTTGTTCGCCACCCAGCAAATTTCCAGCTCCGCGTATATCCAAATCACGCAGCGCGATATTAAACCCACTTCCCAGATCAGCAAATTCTTCTAAAGCCCTTAAACGTTTTTGAGCCTCACTGCTCAAGGCTGCCATTGGCGGGGCAAGCAGGTAACAAAAGGCTTTTTTATTTGAACGTCCGACTCTTCCGCGTAACTGATGCAAATCACTTAATCCGTAATGATGTGCCTCGTTGATAATAATGGTGTTGGCGTTTGAAATGTCCAACCCCGACTCAATAATTGTAGTGGCCAGCAGCACATCATATTCCCCGTTAATGAAAGCCAGCATTGTTTTTTCGAGTCTGGCGCCATCCATTTGGCCATGAGCCACGGCCACCCTAACGCCTGGAACAAATCGCACTAACATGTCATGAACATCCATGATGTTTTGTACGCGATTATGCACAAAAAACACTTGTCCGTCGCGGGAAATCTCGTATTGGATGGCATCTCGTATGAGTGTTTCGTTGAAGGATCTGATTTCAGTTTGAACCGGAAAGCGATTGGGTGGAGGGGTGTTAATGATACTCAGATCGCGGGCGCCCATCATCGAAAACTGTAATGTTCGGGGAATGGGAGTTGCAGTGAGCGTTAAAGTATCAACATTAGCTTTTATCTGTTTCAGTTTTTCCTTTGCTGCCACGCCAAATTTCTGCTCTTCATCAATAACGAGAAGACCAAGGTCTTTAAAAGTTACGTCTTTGCTTATCAGCCGATGGGTTCCTATCAAAATATCAATTTTGCCTTTTTTGAGTTTTTCCAGCGTTTCCTTTTGCTGTTTGGCCGATTTGAAACGATTGATGTAATCGATCTCTGCCGGAAATCCATTTAAGCGATCTGTAAAGGTTTTGTAATGCTGAAGTGCCAGGATAGTTGTTGGAACGAGAATAGCTACCTGCTTTGAATCTGTAACGGCCTTAAAGGCAGCACGAATGGCGATTTCTGTTTTTCCAAAACCAACATCGCCGCACACCAAACGATCCATCGGTGCTTCTGCTTCCATGTCTTTTTTTACGTCCACAGTGGCTTTTAGCTGGTCGGGAGTGTCTTCATAAATAAAGGATGCCTCCAGTTCGGCTTGTAAATAAGTGTCGGGCATAAATTGAAATCCCGGACTGTTTTTGCGGGCTGCATAAAGCTTAATCAGCTCGCGAGCGATGTCCTTTACGCGACTTTTTGTTTTATTTTTGAGTTTATTCCAAACGTTGGAGCCAAGTTTGCTCAAACTTGGTTCTGCACCATCCTTTCCGCTGTATTTTGCAATGCGATGCAACGAATGGATGCTAACATACAAAAGGTCGCTGTTTTGATAGATAAGCCTTACAGCTTCCTGACGTTTACCATTATTATCAATCATTTCGAGTCCGTCGAAACGACCAATGCCGTGATCGATATGGGTTACAAAATCACCAGGCTTAAGCTCGTTCAGCTCCTTGATGGTGATGGCTTCTTTGGTTGCAAAGGCTTCCCGAAGCCGGAAACGGTGATAGCGTTCAAAGATCTGATGGTCAGTAAATAGACAAATTTTCTCGTCCTGATTAATGAAACCAGCATGCAGACTATGATAGACAGGAATAAAATTAGCTTGGTCTTCCTCTGGTATATCGTGCTGCAAATCTGTTAGAATGGTTTGTAACCGTTCGAGCTGTCTGCTGCTTTCAGAAAAGATAAAGGTTTGAAATCCGGCAGCTTTTTTTTCTTTGAGATGTGAAAGAAAGAGATCAAAGTTTTTATTAAAGGCAGGTTGCGGATTGGTATGAAATTGCAAACTCGTTTCTTTTGCCAGAAGACCACTATTTCCCCATTCAATTGTTTTTTTCTGAATGAGCTGATCCAGAATTTCTTTCGCTTGAGAAAACGCCTGATGAGGAGTGCTTTTCTTATCTTCCAGCTGAAGCTTTTCGTAAGCTTCAAGGGCTTTTTCCCAGGCCAAATCTATCCTTTCGGAAAGGGCTTGAGGCTCATCAATCCATACCAAAAGATTGTCGGGCAGGTGATTGAGTAATGTTTCACGCTCCTCCAGAAGCATGCGTTCGTGCATATTGGGTAATAAAACCACTTTTTCGAGCTTTTGCAGCGAACGTTGCGACACAGGATCAAAACTTCGGATTGACTCCACTTCATCGCCGAAAAACTCAATGCGATAGGGGTGTTCGTCGGCAAATGAAAAAACATCTACAATGCCGCCTCGCAAAGCAAACTGGCCGGGCTCAATCACAAAATCAACGCGCTCGAAATGAAATTCGGCCAAAAAATCGGTTAGAAAATCAAGAGATACTGCTTCGCCAATTTTTATCCTGAAACTATTTTTGATGAGCAGTTTTTGTGTAAAAACTTTTTCGCTGAGGGCTTCGGGATAAGTAACGGCAATGGTTTTGCGGTTGGTTGCGCTCACGCGGCGCAAAACTTCGGTTCGCGATAAGATGTAGTTGTTGTCAGCTTTTTCGGGCTCGTAGGGTCTTTTATAGGAAGTGGGGTAAAAAAGCACCGTTTTCTTGTTCAGGGCTTTTTCCCTGTCGCCCATCAGATTTTCCAGGTCGTTGTAGCAATAAGCTGCAGCTTCCTTGTCGGTACAAACTACCAAATGAAAATGCTTGCTTTGATCGGCAACTGCCCTTATGAGCACTGATTTTGATGAGCCGGTTAATCCCGAGAGAAGCAAGTGCTGCTGCTGGTCGATTTCATCAAGTAGTTGTAAAATACGCTGCGAAGAGAAATAATGCTGTGTAGCTGACAAACCAGATATTTTTGCTGCAAAAGTAAAGGATTGATTCAATTTTCGACACCTTACTAAAGGAATTCGTTTAGTTTTGCACTCCAAAATTTATTTAGAATGATTCTTTATAACAAAATCGACCGCAGAGTATTGAAATTACGGTTGATGCAGGAAAGTTTTGAGCGTCGCACACTGTCATTTTATCGTTTTGTGGAAGTGGAAGACCCACAGCAATATCGTGATGAGCTCTTTTTGAAGCTTCAGGAAATGAATGTTTTTGGCAGAATTTATGTCGCTAAAGAAGGTATCAATGCGCAAATTAGTGTTCCGCTTCCGGAATATGATCGTTTCAAAACCTATATCAGGCAGCATCCATACACACGCGATGTTTTAATAAATGAGGCTGTCGAAGATAACGGGAAGTCATTTTATAAACTCAAAATCCTTGTTAAGTACAAAATCCTCTCTGATGGCCTCGACAATAATAGCTTTGATATCTATAATGTTGGAGAACATCTGGATGCGGTTAGTTACAATCAGAAATTGAACGAACCCGGCACTGTGGTCATTGACCTTAGAAATCATTATGAGCATGAAGTTGGTCATTTTCAACATGCAATTTTGCCGGATGTAGATACTTACAAGGAGTCTATCCCTTTGATAGTGAATATGCTGAAAGAAAAACAACCTAAAAATGTGATGTTATATTGCACAGGCGGCATTCGTTGTGAAAAGTTTTCGGCCTATCTGAAACATCAGGGCTTTGAGCAGGTTTTTCAATTAAAAGGTGGTGTGATAAATTACGCGCATCAGGTGAGGGAGTTGGAGCTGGAAAGCAAATTCAAAGGCAAGAACTTTGTTTTTGACGATCGCATGGGCGAACGTGTTACAGATGAAGTGATTGCCCGTTGTCATCAATGTGGTGAGCCAGCTGATAATCATGTAAACTGTGCGAATGATGCCTGTCATTTGCTTTTTATTCAATGCGATAAATGCGCTTCAAACTTCGATCAGTGTTGTTCATCCGAATGTCAAAATGTGATTCAATTGCCAGAAGAGATTCAGAAACAACTCCGTAAAGGTCATATGCACCAGAATGCGCATCATAAAGGGCGTTTTGAAACAACACCTAAAAGGATTGATATCTCAGCCTGATTTATAGCCTAAAAAAAACGCTAAGCTTCGCAACATTCCTTATCTTTGTCGGTTCGAAACAGGAACCAGTTTCCATTAAATCGTTTTTTATGAGCATTATCCGTGTGCACGATAAAGAATTTGACTTGTATATTCCTCAGGATCAAATTGAAAGGGCTATCAAAAAGGTTGCCGATCAGCTCAATCGTGATATGGCCGGTAAAAATCCATTGTTTTTGGTGGTTTTAAATGGAGCATTTATGTTTGCGGCTGAGCTGTTTAAACATCTTGAAATAGAATGTGAGATTTCATTTGTGAAGCTGTCTTCCTACCTGGGAACAAGCTCTACTCATGTAGTGCGCGAATTGATTGGGCTCGATCATTCCGTTCATGGCCGGAATATTGTTTTGGTAGAGGATATTGTTGATACAGGTTTAACGCTGAGATACACCATTGATAAGCTTATCAAACTTGAAGCGAATGATGTAAAAATCGCCACCATGCTATTCAAACCAAAAGCATTCAAATACGATTACGAAGTGGATTATGTAGGCATCGAAATTCCAAACGATTTCATTATAGGTTATGGACTCGATTATAACGAACATGCCCGCAACTTACCTGATATTTACAAAGTGATTTCATAAAACCATCAAATTTTTGTCATGCTGAATATTGCATTATTTGGCCCTCCCGGAGCCGGGAAAGGAACCCAAAGTAAACTGTTGCTCGAAAAGTATAACCTTACGTATATCTCCACCGGCGATATTTTGAGGGAAGAAATTTCCAACAAAACCCCACTGGGCATAGAAGCGAAAGGGATTATTGAGAAAGGAGGCCTTGTGCCTGACGATCTCATTGTTCAAATTATAGAGAAAAGAGTAACGATGAACCTGAACACTGCCGGTATTTTGTTCGATGGTTTTCCGCGTACTGTGGTTCAGGCATACATTCTTGAAGGTTTACTTTCGAAGATGAACACTAGCCTTACTTGTATGCTCAGTCTAGAAGTACCTAAAGACGAACTTATTAGCCGCATGCTCGAACGTGCAAAAATTGGTGGCAGAGCTGATGATACCATGGACGTTATAAAGGTCAGGCTCGATGAATATGAAAACAAAACCAAGCCGGTAATAGAGTTCTATAAAGAGAAGAATAAGTATTTTCCGATTGATGGAGTTGGCTCGGTGAACACGATTTTTAATAACCTTATCGAGACCATCGAAGGAACCATGAAACAGGATTTCTTCAATGTGGTTTTGCTTGGCAAACCCGGATCAGGAAAAGGAACCCAGGGCGAACTTCTGGCACGAAAACATAACCTTGTTTATATCAGTACCGGAAAGCTTTTGCGAAAAGAAATTGCAGGGAACACAGATATTGGTCAAATTGCCAAGCCTTATATGGAACGTGGTGAAATTGTTCCGGATGAAATAGCCATTCGCCTGATTGAGAAAAAAATACACCATCATCCCACGGCTGCTGGCTTTGTTTTTAAAGGTTTCCCGCGCACCGTTGTTCAGGCCTACATTTTGGACGGGCTGCTCAGAAGAATTAACTCCAGGGTGTCGTGCATGCTTAACCTTAAGCTTTCGACACTTGATGCAATCAAGCGACTGAACGACAGGGGCAAGACCGACAGGAGACGGCTCTATGATGTGTCTACAGATTTGATACTTAATCGTTTGGATGAATATGAAAAGAAAACCAAACCGGTTATCGAGTATTATAAAAAGCAGACAATCTTTTTTGAGGTAGATGGCTCCGGAGATGAGAATCAGGTGAATGAAAGGTTGGAGGATGCTATGATAAAAGCCGTGAAACAACTCAGAGGATAGCTTTTTAGCTGTTTTTGGCAATTGATCTTTCTGACATTGAATATTTTTCTATCGTTTGCATCTTTTAATCACGAAATTTTCGTGCTTTTCTATTGTGCTTGAGCTCAAAAAGCACGAACTTTACAAAGTGTTTCACTAACCTTACTAACTTTAAAGTTCATCTGAAATGAAAATCAATCTAAGCATTAGCTATAGAAGTAGTTGGGGACAACAGCTATGTGTCTCCGGGCAAAATGAACAGCTTGGTGAGTGGCTTCCGGATTTTGCGCTGAGAATGGAGTATATTGGCAACGATTTGTGGGTTGCAACTTTTGAGCTGGATAAAGGGTCACTAACCGAATACAAATACTTCATACAGGAAGCAAACGGAACAATACACTGGGAAAGTGGCAGCAACCGCAAATTGCCCCGGGAATTGTCCGATGAGGTATTTATTCGCGATGCCTGGCATGCCGATATCGACCCGGAGCGGGTGATGCAAACTAAAGTTTTTACAGACGTAATTTTAAAGCCTTTAAAAGCGCAGAAACAGCGAAAACGGGTTAATTCAAGCAAGCGTTTAACTTTTCGCATGCTGGCACCAAGAGTTGGACAAGGCTTTAGTTTGGCAATTACCGGAGAAGGTAAAGCCTTTGGAAACTGGCAGAAACCGCTGCTGATGGATAACTCCCGATATCCTTACTGGCAATTAACACTTGATAGTGAACAACTTGAAGATGAAATTCGGTATAAATATGTTATTGTCGATCAGTCATCCGGCGATATTGTAACCTGGGAACAACGATCTGATCGTGTGGTTGCATTGCCCCGGCCTGAAGCCGAAAGTGTGCTTATCGTGCTCAATGATGAGCAGTTTATTTACCCGGTTGGAGATTTCAAAGGAGCAGGTGTGGCCGTGCCGATTTTCTCCCTACGAACTGCCGAAGGATTCGGTGTTGGAGAGTTTAACGATATGAGAAAGCTTGTGGATTGGTGCGTTATGACCGGGCTGAAAATGATACAGGTGCTTCCTATCAACGAAACGGTTGCCACACATTCCTGGCTCGATTCTTATCCTTATAAGTCGATTTCAGTAATGGCTTTGCACCCCATGTATTTGCATCTTCCGGCAATGGGTAAGCTGAAGGATAAGGAAAAAGCAGCAGAGTTTGATGCTCTACAGGTCTACCTCAATGGCTTAAGCCATGTGGATTATGTAGCGATGTTTAATGCAAAGGCACGTTATTTCAAACTAATTTTCGATCAAAATTGGGATGCTGTTAGGAAAACAAAGGCATATGAGCAGTTTTTTAATGAAAATGAGTCCTGGCTAAAGCCCTACGCTGCTTTTTGTTATTTAAGAGATCAGTTTAAAACCAGTAATTTTAGGGAATGGAACGAGTTTGCTGTTTATGATCCAATGAAGATTGATCAGCTTTGCAACCCGTCGAATACATTTCATGAGCATATTGCTGTGCATTATTTTATTCAGTATCACCTTGATAAACAGCTTCGTGAAGCCATTTCCTATGCGCATTCCAAGGGAGTCGCCGTGAAAGGAGATATTCCTATTGGAATAAGTCCGAATAGTATAGAAGCATGGTCAGAACCTGAATATTTCAACCTGAATGGACAGGCAGGCGCACCTCCAGATGATTTTGCCGTAATGGGACAAAATTGGGGTTTTCCAACTTACAATTGGGAAGAAATGGCGAAAGATGGATATGGCTGGTGGAAAAAGCGGTTGGGTATGATGGAAAAATATTTTGATGCCTATCGCATTGACCATATTCTTGGGTTTTTTAGAATTTGGGAGATACCACAACATGCCTTGCACGGATTGCTGGGCTATTTTAAGCCAGGCTTGCCGCTAAGCCCTTCCGATCTTGATGAATGGGATATTTGGTTTGATGAGGAACGCTTCACCAAACCTTATATCAGAGGGCATTTTTTGCATGATTTCTTCGGGGAATTTGAAAATGAAGTAAGGCTTAGTTATTTAAATGAAGTAGATTTTGGAGTGTTCGAACTCAAGGAAGATTTCAATACACAACGCAAAATCTATGAGTATTTTACCCCTCAGGGACAGACCAGTGAGATTGATGGCAAAACGCTTGTGATACGTGATGGTTTAATGGGACTGCTCGACGAAGTACTTTTTACGAGATCTATGCGCGGCCGCAGGCTTATCATCCAAGGATAGCATTTCATTTCACTTATTCTTATCGCGAACTTGATGCTGCAACTAAAGATCATTTAAATGATTTATACATTCATTATTTTTATCGCAGGCATGATGAGTTTTGGAAATGGCACGCCATGAATAAATTACCGGCGATCGTTGAAGCATCGAATATGCTGGTTTGTGGCGAGGATCTGGGGATGGTGCCCGAAGGGGTTTCGGATGATGTCGCGATTAAATATTCTAAAGCCTTGAAGTGCAGCGAATGCCAAAAACCCAAAGGTTGAATTTTGGGCATCCGGCTGATACACCTTATTTGAGTGTGCGCACACACATCAACACACGACATGTCAACAATCAGAGGATGGTGGGAAGAGGACAAGGAGAAAATTGCACGTTTCTATCACAAAATTTTAGGCCATAATGACAATCCGCCATTTTTTGCAGAGCCCTGGATTTGCCGGAAATTATTAATCAGCACCTGCATGCACCGGCCATGTGGGTTATTTTACCTATCCAGGATTTGATTGCTATTGATGGTGGTTTACGCTGGGATCAAACCGATAAGGAAAGAATCAATGTTCCCAGCGATCCTGAAAACAAATGGCGCTATCAAAAAGGATCCTTTCTTTGGATGAGTTACTTGAGGCTGAAAGTTTTAATAAGGATTTACATAATCTGGTTCATCTGTCGGGGAAGGGACGCTGCGTATTAACTTCATATTTTAAAATGAATGAAAAGCTAAAAAGTTCCGAAACGGGTGTTTCGGAACTTTTTTTAATCGGGATGCCTTTATAAGAGATGAACGTAATGCCTTCTGGGCGAAAGCTTGCTTATAAGAAAAAGGATCGCTTGTTAATGATGGAGTATAAGCGGAAGGTTTGTTGGTCGGCTAAAGGTTCGAAAAAGAATACTTTGGAACCATTCAGGTAAACCCTGGCATTGATATCTTTCACCTGACGTTCAACTAACCCGAATGACTCAAGTTCATTTTTGGTGTATATATCATTAATCTTCATGGTGATACTATTTTGTAATTCAGTTATCATTTTATTTTAAGTCTAGATTATTTCATTTTTATCGTTTTGCCATCTTTGGTACAAATAGGGCAACTCGAATTTTTGACAATGCTGATATATCCACAACGGTCACATTTGTAGTACTTGTGATGTCTTTTTTTTGTTTTATTTACAGAAGTGGATAGTTTTAGACCAAACATTGATTTATGACTTTGAACATAGCCTTTCAATACTTGTGCCAAATTATTTTTTCATTAAATTATATCGCTTTAATAGTCAGAAAATCAGCGAATAAATTATTTTTAAGATTATTTTTGGATTATTCAGAGCAGGCTTATTTAGTAAAAGTAATTATCCGATTTTAGATAGCTTATCCGGAATCGGATACTTTATTGTCGGAGAATGCAGTCAGGAAAAATGTATTTTTGCGGTAAATTTATCGCTATGGAATTTTCAGCTTATACATTTACATCAGAAGAACTGCAGCAGCGCATCAATAATATTACTAATGTTACGGCTTCGGCTGGAGAACTCAAACCAATTTTGCCACAACTTTTTGGATTTATTGACCTCACAACCCTAGAAGCTACTGATAATGAAATCAGTATTGCAGCTTTTTGCAAACGTGCACTGAATTATCAGCAAGCCGGATATACTGTGGCAGCTTTATGTATTTACAGCCCTTTTGTAAAACAGGTGAAAGAAGCGATGGACGGATCCGGAATTAGCGTTGCGACAGTAGCTTGCGGTTTTCCTTCGGGGCAAATGCCTTTTAAATTGAAACTTGATGAGGTGCAATTTGCGGTAGAATCAGGGGCCGACGATGTGGATATGGTCATTTCGAGAGGGAAATTTTTACAAGGGAATTATCAGGAAGTTTTTGAGGAAATTAAAGCAGTGAAAGCACAATGTGGTGATGCACATCTTAAAGTGATTCTGGAAACCGGTGAGCTTAAAACTGTTGCCAACATTCGAAAAGCCAGTGAATTGGCGTTGCTTGCCGGAGCAGATTTTTTAAAGACTTCAACCGGAAAAGTTCAGCCTGCTGCCACACTTGAAGCCGCAATTATCATGCTTGATACAATCAGGGAGTTTTATGACAAAACAGGGAAAAAGATTGGTTTTAAGCCAGCTGGAGGAATTGCTGATCCCGTGGATGCGTATCATTATATGCAATTGGTGAAAACCGTTTTGGGAGGTGAGTGGCTTCAAAAAACCCTCTTTCGTATCGGTGCAAGTCGCCTTGCTGATAAGGTTTTGGAGCAGTTAAAAGATTAAGCTTCATTGGTAAAATGTGTTTTTTAATGGAAATGCTTTACTTTTGTGAAAAATTCACAATGAGTTTTTTTTAGTTTTGCAAGCAGGTCCTTTTATTTCATTTTAAATCTTGTTTCGTAATGACAAAATATTTTTCACTGATTCTATTTTTTAGTCTTTTGGTTACCACTTCATTAAAAAGTCAGGTTCAAATTGATGAAGCAATTGATTTTAGTGTTAAAACACTTGAAAGTGAAATCTTTGACTTATATCCAAAGCTTGACGAAGGAAAAATTGTCGTGATTAATTTTTTCTCTACCTCATGTGGTCCATGTCAAACTTATGCCCATGATTTTCAAGTGGCTTATGAAAATTTTGGAGAAAATCAGGGTAATGTCTATTTTCATGGGATAAATTATAACGGAACTAATTATCAGGTGGCTCAGTTCGCTGATATTTATCAGCTGTTTATGCCATTGGCAAGCGGCCTGGAAGGAAGCGGCAATGCTGCTTTTGAACTTTATGAAACCGTTTCTTATCCCACTGT
The DNA here is from genome assembly GCA_018399335.1 of Bacteroidales bacterium. Lineage (GTDB taxonomy): Bacteria > Bacteroidota > Bacteroidia > Bacteroidales > F082 > UBA5536. The sequence goes on from JAGYNM010000011.1 coordinate 24,506, forward strand.
TTTTATTATTAAACCTGACAGGCAAATTGTTGAAAATTACATTTGGGAACCTACAACCGAAAATATAACCAATGCTTTGATCGAGGCGGGTGGCGTTCTGGTAGGAAATGCAGAAAATGAAGAAACTCTTCAAACCCGTGTGTTTCCAAATCCTGCGACAGATTTTGTGAAGCTTGCTTTTAATGTAAAGAAATCTACACTTGCAAAATGGCGGGTTTATAACAGCCTTGGATTAATCGTTGAGCAAAATGAGGTTTCTGCTGCGGCAGGCGAGAATATTATTGAGCTGGCAACTTCAAGTTATACTTCTGGCACTTATTTTGTGGTTATTGAAGCCGATGATAAATTGTTGTACAAAACTACCTTTATCATTCAATAATATTTCAACCTATTGAATATGAAAACGATTCCTTATTACCTAGTTTTGTTTTTTATTGCTTTACTGGCCTTTGGCGGATGCGCTTTGGACGATGAAATTGACATTCCCGGAGGTGATACAGATGCTGTTACAAAATACCTGGGCAGTTGGTCAGTAACTGATAATGCTTCAAAGCTTAATTATGAGGTTACTATCGATCGCAATACTATGAATTCGAGCATGGTTATTCTCAGAAATTTTGCAGGCTCGGGAGCAAATGCAGACGGATTGGTTGTTTCAAACTCCTTAATTATTGAAGGTCAGGTGATAGGTGATGGCTGGACCGTTTCGGGAACAGGCCGATATGTAGACGAAAACAGAATAAATTTCCCTTATTCTCTCGAAATTGGCGGCAATATCGAAAGCCGTAGTGCAACGTTTAGCCGTTGATATTTAGTTTGTTTCCTTTTCCGAATCTAAGGTTTCAGCATTTAGTTCACTCTGCATCTGGCTGAGGTTTGCCATCACTTCCTCAAGAATTTTTTCCATCTGAACGGGCTGCTCATTATAAAAGGAAAGGTTTTCCTCAAAAATTGTGGCAGTAGTTTTATGCTGCTCGAAAAGTTGTGCAAACCAAAGTTCTTTCACGTCATTTGTACTTTGACCGCGATTTCTGCGCAGGCTGAGGGCAGATTCCATGAGATGCAAATCAGTCATGATCGAAATCATTTCTTCCTCCGAAAGCTTTGTTTCCGGAACAAATTCCTGTTTTTCGCTATTGCTGCACGAATGCGTTATCCCCAAGACGAATAGGGAAAGCAAAGCGAAAAAAAAGTATTTTGTAATGAAATTAGTTCCCAATTTCCGACATGAATTTAAGACGCATTAACCTCATTTCTTCCTCTGAATATTCAGATTCTCCCAATTCTTTCAAGGCATCTTCAATTGAATCGGATTCGGCTTCACTGAAATATTCATAAATATCTTCCTGATGGTATTCATCCACATATTCATCAATGTAATAGTTGATGTCGATTCGCGTTCCGCTGGCAACAATACTTTCAAGCTCAGTGAGTAATTCATCGAGCGAAAGGTTTTTAGCGTAGGCAATATCCTCTAGTGGAATTTTGCGATCGATACTTTGGATGATATATACTTTGAGGCCGGATTTATTCACTACCGACTTAACAACCATATCGTTAGGCCGAATGATTTCGTTTTCTTCCACATACTGTTTAATCAGTTTGAGGAAGGGAGCCCCGTATTTAGATGCTTTTCCTGCTCCAACACCAACAATCTGCTGGAGTTCATCCATATTAACAGGATATTGTATCGCCATATCTTCGAGCGACGGATCCTGAAAAATAACAAATGGTGGCAGGTTTTCTTTTTTCGAAATGGCTTTTCGAAGGTCTTTGAGCATGCTAAATAAAGTGGTGTCTGTTCCACTGCCTTTCGGTCCGGAAGCTTTTGCGTTTTCAAAGTCTTCATCATCAGGATTTTCGTAATCATGGTCCTTGGCAAGCATGATGGTATAGGGTTTTTTGATAAACTCTTTACCTTCTTTAGTGATTTTCAGGATGCCATAATTCTCGATATCTTTTACCAAAAGTTTTTGTATCAGAGCCTGACGCAATACTGCATTCCAGTATTTGTCGTCTTGATCTTCGCCGGCACCAAAAAACTCGTTTTTTTCGTGCTTAGCAGCTTTGATGTCGCCTGTTTTCTTTCCGGTCAGCAATTCGGCAATATGCTTAGCCTTGAATAGTTGTTTTGTGCTTACTACTGCTTCCAAAGCCAGCTTGATATCTTCCTGTCCGTCAAATTTTACTTTGGGATTCAGACAGTTGTCGCATGAGCCACAATTTTCTTTTTCATAAGCTTCACCAAAATAGTGTAGCAGTAATTTGTGACGGCAAACCGAAGACTCGGCATAGGTAACTGTTTCAATAAGCAACTCGCGTGCGATTTCCTGTTCTGCAACGTTTTTGCCTTTATTGAATTTTTCAAGCTTTTGGATGTCTTCATAATTATAAAAAACAACGCAATTACCTTCTCCATCATCCCTTCCGGCGCGGCCGGTTTCCTGGTAATATCCTTCGATACTTTTTGGAATATCGTGATGAATTACAAAACGGATATCCGGCTTGTCTATTCCCATGCCAAAAGCAATGGTAGCAACGATTACTTCCACTTCCTCCATCAGGAATTTGTCCTGATTTATCCTGCGTGTGCTGCTATCAAGCCCAGCATGATAAGGTAGCGCCCTGATGCCGTTTACAACAAGTGTTTCGGCAATTTCTTCTACTTTTTTGCGGCTCAAACAATAAACAATGCCCGATTTGCCTGGATTGTTTTTGATGTAGCGGATGATATCTTTTGTGACATCTTTAGTTTTTGGCCGTACTTCATAGTATAAATTTGGCCTGTCAAATGACGATTTAAAAATCTTAGCGTCTTGCACTTCAAGGTTCTTCAGAATATCCTGTTGCACTTTGAGCGTGGCAGTTGCGGTAAGCGCGATAACCGGTAAACTGGGGTTAATCGCATTAATAATTGGGCGAAGTCTTCTGTATTCAGGTCTGAAGTCATGCCCCCATTCAGAAATACAATGCGCTTCGTCAATTGCAACAAAAGCAATATTTAGTCCCCTCAGAAACTCGACAGTTTCATCTTTTGTCAAACTTTCGGGAGCAACATAGAGCAATTTTGTTTTTCCGGAAACAAGATCTTCTTTCACCTGCGTAATCTCTGCTTTTGAAAGCGAGGAGTTCATTACGTGAGCGATTCCGTTTTCGGTTCCAAAATTGCGAATCGTATCTACCTGGTTTTTCATCAGCGCAATCAGCGGCGACACAACAATGGCCGTGCCATCCTTGATTAGCGCCGGGAGCTGATAACACAGAGATTTTCCTCCACCTGTTGGCATCACAACAAAGGTGTTGTTGCCATCTAAAACACTTTTTATGATTGCCTCCTGATTACCTTTGAATTGATTAAATCCAAAAATCTTTTTGAGCAGTTCATGCAAGCCGTATTCATCCTTCTTGGCCATCACATAAGTTATATGATTAAAAATCGTTATCTCTTTTTCAATTTTCCTGCTTAAATGCAGGAAGGTCTTTCTCGATCATTTATGGATCTGCTTAACCTGTCCAACAAATATAATGAATTAACGTTTCCACTAACAATGTATTGCTGCAAAAAAAAGTTAAAGAATTTGATGAAAAATTTTCTAAATGGATCGTAACGTACATGTAATCAAGTTTATAAGTCTAAAATAATTTATTAAATTGAGGCAAATTTCATTTGAAAACATTTTTGCAATGCGTTGTGCCGGTCGTTTGTGTGCTGAGTTGTGCGCAATTATTGATATCATTTTATTAAGTTGACTAAGCTGAGATAGCCGATAAGCCGACCAACAGTTCATATAATGTTTAATTTTGCCAACATCAAATTGCTTATTCATCAAAAAAGCACCACGTGAAATCTACAGACGAGATCATTCAAATTGCGAAGCGCGTAATCAGTCACGAACAGGAAGCTATTGGTCATTTGATCGCTGAGTTGGACGCTGGATTTGCTCAGGCTGTTGAGCTGATTTTTAAGAGTAAAGGTAATGTTGTAGTTACCGGTATTGGCAAAAGCGCCATAATTGCTCAAAAAATTGTTGCCACTTTCAACTCCACGGGAACCAACGCAGTTTTTATGCATGCAGCGGATGCCATTCATGGCGATTTAGGGATTATTCGCGACGAAGATGTTATTCTGGCTTTGTCGAAAAGTGGCGAAACACCTGAAGTAAAGGTCTTGGTTCCGCTAATTAAATCCAGAGGAAACAAACTGGTTGCTGTTGTCGGCAATCCTGATTCTTACCTTGCCCTGCAGGCAGATTTTGTTTTGAATACCTATGTAAAAACAGAAGCTTGTCCTAATAATCTGGCGCCCACCAGCAGCACAACAGCCCAACTGGTGATGGGAGATGCCCTGGCAGTTGCTTTGTTGGAGTGCAGAGGTTTTTCGGCTCAGGATTTTGCGCGTGTTCATCCCGGAGGCGCCTTGGGCAAAAAGCTTTATTTGCGTGTTGAGGATCTTTATGTAAGAAACGAAAAACCAGCCGTTAAGCCTACCGACGAATTACCACAGGTAATTGTAGAGATTTCAGCCAAGCGATTGGGAGCTGCTGCTGTGATTGAAGATGGAAACTTGCTGGGCATCATTACCGACGGCGACTTAAGGCGTATGTTGATGAAAACCTCAGACCTTACCGGCTTAAAAGCATCTGAAATAATGACAGCAAATCCAAAAGCAATTGATCATCAATCACTTGTAGTGGATGCATTACAGATTATGCGCAACCACAATATCACGCAACTTCCTGTTTTGAAGGAAGGTAAATATGTTGGGGTGATTCACCTGCACGATATCCTTCACGAAGGTATTCTTTAATACTAATTGATTAAGTTTTTCGTTTTAGCCAAACAACCAGTTTTTAATACTATGGATACAGTAAAAGAGTTCAATGCATATCGTGAAAGGATGAACGACAAAATGATGTCGGCTCCTAACAATAAAATCATGAAGCGCATATACAGCCTTGATACCCTTACTTATCAGGATGGAGCGCTCGATACCAAAACAAAAGAGATGCTGGGTTTGGTGGCTTCGATGGTTTTGCGATGCGACGATTGCGTCCGTTATCATTTGCAAACCTGCCACGAGCTTGGGTTGTCGACAGAAGAAATGATGGAAATATTTGGAGTGGCAAATTTGGTCGGAGGAACTATTGTGATTCCTCACACACGCAGGGCGTTGGAATATTGGGAGGCTTTATCCGAAAATCAATAAATAGTTTCATGCTGTTTAGGCAAAGATTATTGATTGCTTTTTTAGTTTTGTTGCTTTTTCCGCTCCTTGGAATGGCGCAAGTGACTAAGATACGGGGCAAAGTTACAGATGCATCAACGGGTGAAGCCATACCCTTTGCCAATGTTTTTTTGATTGGTACAACCATTGGAACTACAACCGATTTTGAGGGAGAATATTATTTTGAAACCCGCGTGCTTGCCGATTCTATCGCTACAACTTATATAGGATACGAAAAGCAGGTGAAACCAATCCGAAAGTTTCAATATCAGGAGATTAACTTCGGTTTAAGTTCAGGCGATTTTACCCTTCAGGAAGTGGTTGTTGTGGCAGGTGAAAATCCGGCTGATATCTTGTTTCGCAAGGTGATTGAAAATAAAGAGAAAAATACAAACAAAGAGTTAGAAGCTTGGGAATGTGAAGTTTATAATAAGATCCAGTTTGATGCTAATAATTTTGGAGAGAAGATCCGACAGCGAAAATTATTCAAACCTTTTGAATTTATTTTTGATTATGTGGATACATCAACCGTAAACGGCAAGGCTTATCTCCCAATTTTTATTTCCGAAGCTGTTTCCAATGTGTATTATCGCGCTCAGCCTCAGTCAAAAATTGAAAAGATAAAAGCTGCCAAGGGTTCTGGAGTCGAAAACCCAAGTTTGGCGCAGTTTATGGGCAATCTTTATCAGGAAGTGAATGTTTACGATAATTATCTGGAGCTTTTTGGGAAGAATTTTATTAGTCCGGCAGCCAATTTTGGGTCATCTTACTACAAATATTATTTGGTCGACAGCAGCTTTATCGATGGGCAGTGGTGTTATAAATTAATGTATAAACCCAAGCGAAAGCAGGAGCTTACTTTTACGGGGCATATGTGGATTCATGATACTACTTATGCGATTCGGAAGGTTGAAATGGATGTTGCCAATGACGCTAATCTAAATTTTGTAACAGATGCTTCCCTTCGCCAGGAGTATAAGCAAATTGATGGCACACAGTGGATGCTTGTGCGGGATTACATCATCGCCGATTTCAATGTGGTGGAAAACAATGAGAAACTGCCTGGTTTTTTTGGCCAGCGCACTTCAGTATATTCTGATTATATCCTTAATCAGCCTCGGCCTGATGAGTTTTACAGAAGTCCGGTGCGTGTTATCGTTGAAGAGGGTAGTTTAGATTATGACGAAGAATTTTGGCAGGTTGAAAGACCAGAAGCACTATCGAAAAAGGAGCTCGGAATTTATCACATGATTGATTCAATTGAGCGTGTACCGGTTTATCGCACCTACGTTGATGTTGTTTATATGCTGTCCTTCGGCTACCTGCCCTGGCGAAAAGTGGAGTTTGGTCCTCTGGCAAAAATATATAGCTATAATGAAGTAGAAGGACATCGTTTTCGCATTGGCGGACGAACAAGCAATCTTTTCAGTAAAAACCTGCGTTTGGATGGTCATATTGCTTACGGACATAAAGATATGCGTATCAAATATGGCGCAGGCATGCTATATGTGTTCAACAAAAACCCGCGCAGGGCTGCCGGGATGAGTTTTAAGTATGATATCGAACAGTTGGGTTCAAGTTTTAATGCTTTTAGCGAGGATAATATTATTAGTACTTTATTTCGTCGTCAGCCATCCGACAAACTAAACCTTGTGAGTCAGTTCGATTTTTATTACGAGCATGAATTTTTCAATGGATACTCCAATCGCTTTTTCTTAACCCATCGTGAGTTGTTTCCAACCGGAAGCTTTGTAATGGAAACCCATCAGGAAGATGGCAGTCTGCTGAAGCACAATTCGTTAATTACTTCCGAAATTGGAGTTGATATCCGTTACGCACACCGCGAAAACTATGTTATCAGGGATTTTGATCGCATTAACCTGGGAACGCGATATCCAATTCTAAATTTGCGCTATGCGTATGGCGTTCCGGGACTTATAAATGGCGAGTATGAATATCACAGGCTTCAGGGAAGTATTTCGCAATGGTTTAATGTCGGCAATCTGGGCTGGTCGAAGTATATCCTCGAAGGAGGGCAGGTATTTGGTACACTGCCTTTTCCGCTGTTGGTTTTACATCCTGGAAATGAAACATTTATATTTGACGAATATGCCTTCAATCTCATGAATTACTACGAGTTTATTTCCGACAGGTATTTTAGTTTTTACTATACGCATCACTTTAATGGATTGTTTTTCAACAGAGTGCCTTTATTCAGGAAATTAAAGTGGCGTGAGGTGATTTTTGCGAAAGGCCTGGTAGGAACAATTTCTGATGCAAATTTGAACCTCAATAAGCTACCTGATGTAACTTATATGCTCGACAAACCCTATTTTGAAGCAGGTGCCGGAATCGAAAATATCTTTAAGATAATCAGGTTAGATGGAATTTGGCGGCTTTCGCACCGCGATAATGGTAATGCAAGTAATTTTGCGGTTTTCCTTTCGCTGCATTTTGATTTTTGATGAAGATCCTGTAACGGGTTTTGAATTTGACAGATTAGCTTAACTTTGTCCGCAACGGCTTGTTGCCCGGACTTTCAAAAGAATAACACATGAAGTTACGTTCCGAAGATTTGGTTAAAAAATATCGTCAGCGCACGGTTGTAAAGCGTGTTTCAGTTGAAGTAAATCAAGGTGAGATAGTTGGTTTATTGGGGCCAAACGGAGCCGGAAAAACCACAACTTTTTATATGATTGTGGGACTTATCAAACCTTTTTCGGGGCATGTTTATCTGGACGACAAGGATATTACTGAACTGCCGATGTATAAACGTGCGCAGCATGGAATTGGTTATCTGGCGCAGGAAGCATCGGTTTTCAGGCAGATGAGTGTAGAAGACAACATCTTGTCGGTGATGCAGTTCAGGAAGGGGATGACAAAAGCCCAGCAGCAAGAAAAAATGGAAAGCCTTTTAGAAGAGTTTGGGTTGCAGCATATTCGCAAAAGTAAAGGAATTCAGCTTTCGGGAGGAGAAAGAAGACGCACGGAAATTGCACGTGCTCTGGCAGTTGATCCGCATTTTATTTTACTTGACGAACCGTTTGCCGGCGTTGATCCAATTGCTGTTGAAGACATTCAGCAAATCATTGGAAAATTACGCGAAAAAAACATTGGGATTCTAATTACAGATCATAATGTTCACGAAACACTTTCAATTACCGACAGGGCTTACTTGCTTTTTGAAGGTTCTATTTTGAAAGCCGGAACATCAGAAGACCTTGCGTCGGATGATCATGTGAGAAAAGTATATCTGGGACAGAATTTCGAGCTGCGCAAAAAGTAGTTATTGCTGAATATCAGCTAAAAAAACCACCAGCGACAGAAATAGGTAAGTCAAAATAACAAAAGGAATGGCCAGTGCCTGGAAGGCAATAATCAGTCCGAGTGAGACAAGCAGAAAAAACCAACGGATTTCATTTCCTTTCCAACTCAGTTTTTTAAACTTCAAACCAAATAATGGCAGGTTGGAAACCATCAAAATAGAGGCCAGTAAAGCAATTCCTATATAAAAATAAGTATTAGTCATTACCATATAAAGTAAAGATTGGTCTTCATACAATTGAGTACGGATTAGAGGTAGCGCGGCAATAAGCAATCCGGCGGCAGGAGAGGGCAGGCCTTTAAAATTTTCAGTTTGCGATTCATCAACATTGAATTTTGCAAGGCGATAAGCTGCAAAAAGTGGAACAATAAAAGCGATGAAAGGCAAAACGTCAAATCCGGCAATTTCCCAACTCATGCGGCCATGGCTCATCAAAATCAGTTTATGTAGTATAAATGCCGGTGCCACGCCAAATGAAACCACATCGGCCAGCGAATCCAATTGCTCACCGATGTTGGAATATGCCTTTAGCAAGCGCGCTGCAAATCCATCCAAAAAGTCAAAAACAGCTGCAATGAAGATCAGGTAAGCAGCTTGATCTAATTGCCCTTCAAACACAAAGTAGATCGCTAAAATCCCAGAAAGCAAATTGAGCAAGGTCAGGAGATTTGGAAGGAATTTAAAGAATCTCATAGGTCAGGTTTTCTTGGATTTCTTAGGTCAAAAGTACATGATTTTTTCTTTCAACCGAAGAGGTTTTCCTGTTGTTGTGCAATTGTATTTCAACACAGCTTCGAAATTTTTGAAAAAGCCACTTTCGTAGTTGTTGCTGATTGTTGGTTAATTGGCTTTTTTGAAGCATATTGGCATTTTTTGATATTTTTGCTGCAAATTAAAACAAGAAACATGAACAAGAAATTTTACTTTTTGATGGGTTTCTTTGCCCTGATTTTTTTGAAAGCAGAAGCACAGTTTGAAATTTCGGCTGAGTTAAGACCTCGTTTTGAATTGAATGACGGTTATGTAGGTGTTCCTACAATAGATACCGAGCCAACTTATTTTGTTTCACAACGAAGCCGGATTAACCTCAGTCTGAATAAAGAAAAATACCGCATGTATTTCAGTCTGCAGGATGTTCGCGTTTGGGGTAATGATAATATTGCTACCGGTACGGGTGTTTTTATGAATACCGCATCAACCGGACTACATCAGGTGTGGGCCGAATTTGATGTGTTTAAAAACTCCCGCATTCGTGTTGGACGCCAGGAATTTAAATATGATGACCAGCGTTTGCTCGCCTGGAGAAACTGGAATCAAAATGGATTAACCTATGATGCGTTGCTCTATTCTTACAAAAGAGAAGGCTGGCAATTTGATGTTGCGCTTTCCTATAATAACGATGGTACAGGTGCTTTTGGAGTAAATGATTTTGATGTAGATCCCATCAACAGACGTTTGCGCACCTTGAACTTTATCTACCTCAAAAATCAGATCACTGATGAATTTAGCCTTTCTATGTTAAACCTGTTGACTGGTTATCAGAAAGACAAAACCACCTCGACCACCTACCTGATGGCTACACAAGGTTTTTATGGTGAGTATAAAAAGAATGCTTTCACCGGAAAGTTTAATGCGTATTACCAATACGGAAAAAGCCAGACCGGCAAAGATGTTTCGGCCTATATGCTTACTGCCGAAGTAGATTATAAGGCCCGGAAAATAAGTATCGGAGCCGGAATTGACGTTTTAAGTGGTCAGGATGCCAGCAACACAGATGCTGATTATCAACAAAAATACCATGCAT
>JAGYNM010000110.1 GCA_018399335.1 Bacteroidales bacterium
CATGACTTTCACATTTTCAGGTACTAACAGCATCAAGGCCATTGTAATAGATTATTCAAAATGCACTGGTTGCCGCACCTGCGAAGCCGTTTGCTCGGCCAGTAATCATCCTGTTAGTGTAGCAGGCGAAGCATTGCCTGGCGCGGGAAATCCTGATTATTCCAATATCAAGGTATGGCACTTTAACCCACCGCTGGATATTCCGGTAACCTGTTTTCTGTGCGCTGATGCTCCCTGTATTGCTGCATGTCCTGTGAAACCAGATGCTGTAACAGGTCGAAAGGCACTTTATAGGGATGAGGTGTTTCAAACGATAAAAAACGATCTGAACCGCTGTATCGGATGCCAAAGTTGTGCCGATGCCTGCCGCGAAGAAAGGGGAGGCGTTATCTTCCCAGATGATCTTGGCCAGCCTCAGCGGATGTGTACACTTTGCCAGGGCAATCCTCAATGCGTGAAATACTGCCCTTATGAGGCACTCTCATTTCTGGAAGTCACGCCCGACATGCCGTTGCGCGAGATGTCTCCTGAAAAAATAAATCAATTATTAGCAGAAGCCTATTACCAATAACAGACAATTTATGAAATTTGGCATAAACGGTCAGCTCCTTGAAGTTGATCTTACAACACAAACCATTACCAGGCGTTCCATTCCGGAAGCGTATTATAAGGAATATTTTGGCGGCAGAGGATTAGGCATGCGTTTGCTTTACGATTATTTGCCTGGCCCTGGCACCGATCCTTTCAGCCCTGAAAATCCACTGCTTTTTGTGCCGGGTTTGCTTTGTGGTTATCCTTTCCCTTCAGCCTCAAGAACTTGTATGGTTACCAAATCGCCGATGACGAGTCCTGTTGAGAAAAAATCGACATTTGCTTCCACTGTTAGCTATAGTAATATGGGTGGATTTATAGGCCCCGAAATTAAGTTTGCAGGCTATGATGCTATTGTCGTGACAGGTAAGTCAGAAAAACCGGTTTACCTTTTTATCGAAGATGATCGGTTTGAATTACGCGATGCAGAGCAGTTTTGGGGGATGGGAACCAATGCTTTTGACAAAGCCATTCTGGATGAACTTGGAGATCGGCGTTTCGAAACAGCTTATATTGGACCGGGAGCTGAGAATGGAGTGCTGTTTGGCAGTGTTTTAAATACCGCTGCAAGAGCTGCTGGTCGTGGTGGTACGGGTAGCGTGATGGGATCGAAGAAGTTGAAAGCTATTGCCGTAAGGGGTACTGGAATGCCATCAATTGGCCGTCATAAGGAATATGTCGATTTACTAAAAAGGATCAGAGTTTCGTTTATGGCCGATAGTGAGTCGAAAGACGACTGGCGTTATGGAGGTACAGCCAATGCCATTGAATTTTCTTCAGATAGGGGAAGCCAGGCGGTAAAAAACTATGCTGAAGGAAGTTTTGTAGGTGTAAAGAATATCAATGCAGATGCCGCACGCCAGCAAGTGTGGAAACGCGACTTTGCCTGTTATGCCTGTCAGCTGGCTTGCAAAAAGAGCGGTTTTGCAAAAGGTGCTTACGGAGGTGTTGTTCACGAAGGTATTGAATATGAAACAGGTACTATGCTGGGCGCTAACCTGATGATCGACGATCTGAATGGCCTCCATACGTTGATTGAATTGGCCGATGATTACGGAATTGATATCATCAGCCTCGGAAATGTAATTGGCTTCCTGACCGAATGCCTCGAAAAAGGGTTGATCACAACCGATTTCCTTGATGGGATTGAGCTGCAGTGGGGACAAGTAGCTCCTGCCATGGAAATGATTCACAAAATTGGTCGTATGGAAGGTGTTGGCAGGGATGCATCAAAAGGTGTGCGTCATTTGGCAGAAGTCATTGGCCAGCAAAGCTCCGATTTTGCTATTCACGTCAAAGGGCATGAACTGGCTGCCTGGAATGTAAACGGATATGCAAAGAGTCATGGAATTTCTTATACCGTTGCCAATAGAGGTGCCTGTCATATGAATGGTGGAAAACCTAAAGGTCAGGATCATAGCGCCTTACGCGATTCAGTAGGGATTTGCAGTTTTGCAGCTTCCTGGTATCGTGATGATTTGCATCCGGCAATGCTGATTAATGCCATTTCCGACAGCGATATTTCTACAACGGAATACGATAAGGTTGGCGAGCGTATATTTAACCTGGAGAAGCTGATGAACTTCAGAGAAGGGTTCAATAGAAAAGATGATGTTTTGCCGCAAAGATTTTTCAAGGATGCGCATACTTTCGGACCGCAAAAAGACATACTGATTAGCAGAGATGAATTTGAACAGATAATGGATGAATATTATGCGGAAAGAGGCTGGAATCCACAAACAACAAAACCGGAAAAGGAGAAAATCACAACCTTGGGTCTAAATTTTGTGCAATTGTAAAAAGACAGTGCTGCTAATCCTTAAGTAGGATTGCAAAGCAAGATAAACAGTTTTTTCACAGCTTGAGGATCTGATAAATCTACTTTTAATTCAGTCTATCATCTAAAAAGTAGTCAACGCATGAAAACGTTTTACCTTAAAATCATCGTCCCGACGGTATTGGCTGTATTGCTGTTTCTGCTCACTTTCTTTTTAGTGATTGTTCCGCGCTTTCAACAGCAAATGATGCAGGGTAAGCAGGAAATGATCAAGGAGCTCACCAATTCGGCCTGGAGCATACTGGCGAAGTATGAAAAAAACGAAAGCGATGGCCTAATGAGTCGCGAAGAGGCGCAACAAACAGCGGTCAAAAACATCCAAAATTTGCGTTATGGCGACGAAAACAAGGATTATTTCTGGGTAACGGACCTGCATCCCAACATGATCATGCATCCTTTTAGAAGCGACCTGAATGGGCAGGATTTAAGTGATTTCACTGATCCACATGGCAATAGGATGTTTGTCGATTTTGTTGAGACCGTAAAAATGCATGAGCACGGTTTTGTAAACTATATGTGGCAATGGAAAGATGATTCGCTGCATATCGTGCCCAAGCTATCCTATGTAAAGGTCTTCAAGCCCTGGAATTGGATTATAGGGACCGGTATTTACATCGAAGATGTGCAAAAAGAGATGCGTGCACTCACCAGCCGAATGCTGTGGATATCGGTAACTATTTCGTTCATCATCGCGCTAATACTGTTTTATATTATCAAACAGAGCTTAAACATTGAAAACAAAAGGATAGCCGCAGAAGAAGAATTGCAGCACGCAAAAGAGAAATATTTCACCCTTGTTGAAGCGGCCACAGAGGGTTTGATCATGCTTATCGATGGCAAAATCAGCTTTGCGAATGCGGTTATCAGTAAAATGAGCGGATACGCACCCCAGGAACTTGAGGGTTTGTCATTTAATGATATTATCAGTAAAAACAATAACCAGGATATTCTTAAAGCCTTTTCGGAAAATCATGTTAAGCCGGGAACTTTTGAATTGAACCTCAGGAAAAAGAATGGCGGATCTGCCGAGGTGCTCATCACCTCATCCACAGCTGTTTTTTACGGCAAATCGGTTAATATCATTATTGTAAAAGATATATCAATTGAAAAAACGGTTGGTTTCACAACGGTTGACTACCAACAATTGATCAATTCGCTCGATATGGGCTTTTTTAAGGCACGAATTGATTCGAAAGGGAAAGTTATTTTCGCCAATGAAACTGCCATCAAAATATTTGGATTTAGTCATTTGGATGAACTATCCGATTGCGATATGTTCGACATGGTGGTAGATGCCGATGACCGCAAAAACATTCAATTAGCGCTCAATGAGGAGGGTTACCTCAAAAACAAAGTGATTCAAATACGGAAAACTGACCAAACAATTGCCACAGTTGCGATTTCGCTGATTGCGCTCTCCAGCGAAGCTAACGAAGGCCAACTATGCGATGGTATTATTGAAGATATCAGCCGGCAGGAACAAGACAGAGAAAAGCAAAACGAAATCATCACAGCGCTCAAAGCCAATGAATTCGTGCTTGAACAAGCGGTCTCAGGTTTTTTAGCACCGCTTTACACCTTGCCCGAAAGCAGCCAGCTTAAGGATGTTATCGACTTTTTGGCCAGGAAAAAAACCGACTATGTTTTACTTTTCAACAGTCGGAACGATTATGTAGGTATCATTACCAACAGCGATATCCAGCAAAGAATTCTTCGTTTGAACTTAAAGCTCGACAACCCGGCTTACCTTATCATGAGTGCTCCAATTGTGTTTGCCGATGCGCAAATGAGCGTATTTGAAAGCATCAGGCTGTGTGAAGAAAATAACTTGAGTCACTTGCCGGTTAAAAGCGCCGATGGTAACATCGCTGGCGTATTTCGGAAAGAAAAATTCGGTCATCAGGTCTCTGGCGCGATGCCATTCCTGCTTTCGAAAGTGAAGGTAGCAGAAACTACTGAAGACTTAAAATTGGCTTACGAACAATTGCTATACTTCATTAAGCCGCTGATCAAAAGTGAGTTATCCGTGAAATACCTCACTAAAATTACTTCTCAGTTTTTTGATGTTGCCCTCGCACGTATTGTGGAGTTATGCATGGATGAAATAGGCCCGGCTCCGGCCAGTTTTTCTTTTATCTGCATGGGAAGTGAAGGCAGAAAAGAAGAGACTTTATTGACTGATCAGGACAATGCCATCATTTATGCCGATGTAGCCAAAGAAAAGGAAGAAATGGTGAAAACCTACTTTTTAAAGCTTGGCAGTGCTGTTTGTGAAGCCCTGGATGCAATTGGCTATCGCTATTGCAAAGGGAACATCATGGCCATGAATCCACAATGGTGTGTGTCGTTGTCGGGCTGGAAAAAATATTTTGCACAGTGGATTGCCAGTCCCGAATCACAGCATCTTTTGGATGCCATGATTTTCTTTGACTTCAGAAAGGTAGTTGGCGATGAATCCTTATGTGTTGACCTCAGAAAAACGATCGACCATGCCATTCAGCAGTATCCCACATTTCTTTATCACCTGGCATACAATACCTATTACACCAAGCCACAGCAAATTGCTTCAAATATATTGATGCAAGACAAATCCAATGAAACCATCGATTTGAAAAGTGCTATGGCGCCTATAAGCATGCTGGCCCGCACCTATGCATTTCAGCACCAGATCGTGCAAACCAATACCTGTGAGCGCCTTATAGTGCTCAAGGAAAAACAAATAATAAAAGAGCCAATCATTGATGAGATTCTTTATACCTATGATTACCTCATGAAACTCCGATTCAATAACCAGCTGTGGTTATTGGAACAAAAAATGACCGTCACAAATATTTTGGCTATAAAAAGGTTGAATGAACTGGAAAAGCATAGCCTAAAACGCAAGCTTGCCGCTATACATGATTTTCAGCAAAAAGTAAAACTCGATTTCAGAGTTACCACTTAACAGAAAGCTTAAGCTACAAATCAAAGCGAGAAATAGGCAGCGTTCCTGAAATGGTTATGTTCATTTGACGACACCATACCTAATTGATTGGTTAGCAGCATCGTTTTTCCGATTATTAAAGGTTTTTGATTGAAATGACTGTGCCCATAAATCCAAAAATCAGCCTTGCAATCCTTGATATAGGCTGTTAAATCAACGCAATAGGCCTCATTTAACTCACTTTCAACATGTTCAGGCGAATTGCACCGTTCCGAAGGCAAATGGTGTGTTACAACAACAGTTGGATGGGTGGTTTTGTCCAGTTCAGCTTTTAAAAAGGACAAGCTTTCCTCGTGAAGCTGATTGTAATCATACCCATTCAAGCGTTTGCCCTTTCGGGTAATGGAAGCGAAATCAGCAATGCCCTTTTCAATAAATGGCATATTTGAATCATTTAAGTATGTCCATAAAGTACTGAAAACAAAATTAATACCTTCATAAACGATATTCATATTCTGAAGCAGATGGATGTTTT
>JAGYNM010000111.1 GCA_018399335.1 Bacteroidales bacterium
AAAGTTTCTCTTCAGGCGTAGGATCACTTTCACCCTTTGGAGTAATCTTTCCGATCAAAATATCACCTTCGTTTACCTCAGCTCCAATACGAATCAGACCATTTTCGTCCAGGTCTTTGGTAGCTTCAGCACTAACGTTTGGAATGTCGTTGGTGAGTTCTTCGATACCGCGTTTAGTGTCGCGTACTTCGAGGCTAAATTCTTCAATATGCACCGAGGTAAAGATGTCTTCTTTAACGATTTTCTCGCTGATAACGATGGCATCCTCAAAGTTGTAACCTTTCCAGGGCATGAAAGCTACCATTAAGTTACGACCAATTGCCAGCTCGCCATTTTCGGTGGCATAACCTCCGCACAATACCTGACCTCTCTTAACAATTTGCCCGCGTTTTACGATGGGTTTCAGGTTAACGCTGGTGTTTTGGTTTGTACGCGCATATTTAGTGAGACGATAAGTTTTAATGTCATCATCAAAACTAACCAGTTTCTCATCTTCTGTTCTGTCGTAGCGGATGGTGATTTTTTCGGCATCTACAAATAAAACCTCTCCATCTCCTTCGGCGTGAATCAAAACACGGCTATCACGTGCCACATTTCCTTCGATACCTGTTCCAACAATTGGAGCTTCGGGCACCATCAAAGGCACTGCCTGACGCATCATGTTTGAGCCCATCAGTGCGCGGTTGGCATCATCGTGCTCCAAAAAAGGAATGAGCGAAGCAGCAATAGAAGCAATCTGATTTGGTGCAACGTCGATAAGATCCACTTTATTCCGGTTAATAATAGGGTAGTCAGCAAGATAACGAACTTTTACGTCCTCATCCATGAAATGCCCTGTTTTATCAATCGGTGTACTTGCTTGTGCAATAATTTTGTCTTCTTCTTCCTCAGCGCTCAAATAAATAGGATCTTTTTTCATGTCGATCTTACCTTCTGTAACTTCGAGGTAAGGTGTTTCGATGAAACCCAGTTTATTAATTGTGGCGTAAACGCAAAGTGAGGAAATCAACCCGATATTCGGGCCTTCAGGCGTTTCAATTGTACAAAGACGACCGTAGTGAGTATAGTGAACGTCACGTACCTCAAAACCAGCACGTTCACGCGACAAACCTCCCGGTCCGAGAGCCGAAATGCGTCGTTTGTGCGTTACTTCCGACAGCGGATTGGTTTGATCCATGAACTGGGAAAGCTGATTGGTGCCAAAGAAGGAATTAATTACCGATGACAAAGTTTTGGCGTTGATCAGGTCGGTTGGCGTAAATACCTCATTATCGCGAACGTTCATGCGTTCGCGAATGGTGCGGGCCATACGTGCCAAACCTACACCAAACTGACTGTAAAGCTGTTCACCAACCGTACGGATACGTCTGTTGCTGAGGTGGTCAATATCGTCCACTTCAGTTTTGTTGTTAGCGAGCTCAATCAAATATTTGATGATTGAGATAATATCTTCTTTAGTAAGAACCTTGGTGTCGTCGGCAATAGACAGATTCAGTTTGCGATTGATCCGATAGCGGCCTACTTCGCCTAAATCGTATCGTTTATCGGAGAAAAATAATTTCTCGATGATACCACGAGCTGTTTCTTCATCAGGTGGCTCTGCATTACGAAGCTGTCTGTAGATAAACTCAACGGCTTCTTTCTCAGAGTTTGCAGTATCTTTTTGAAGCGTATTGAAGATAATAGAGTAATCAGCAGTGTTGAAATCTTCACGATGCAGCAAAACCGTTTTTACGCCCGAATCGACAATTAGGTCGATATGCTCGTTGTCAAGCAGGGTTTCACGTTCGATAATTACTTCATTACGTTCAATTGATACTACCTCACCCGTATCTTCGTCCACAAAATCTTCGATCCACGACCTAACAACGCGTGCTGCAAGTTTGCGACCCAGCACCCTTTTCAGTCCGGCTTTACTTACCTTAACTTCTTCGGCCAGGTTAAAAATTTCCAGGATGTCCTTGTCGGTTTCAAAACCAATTGCACGAAGCAATGTTGTTACCGGAAGTTTCTTTTTACGATCGATATACGCATACATTACGTTATTGATATCGGTCGAAAACTCCATCCATGACCCTTTGAAAGGGATAATTCTGGCTGAGAAAAGGGTGGTGCCGTTGGCATGTTTATGCTGCCCAAAGAACACACCGGGCGAACGATGCAACTGCGAAACCACAACTCGTTCGGCGCCATTTACAATAAAGGTGCCTTTTGGAGTCATATAAGGGATCATTCCCAAATAAACATCCTGAACGATGGTTTCAAAGTCTTCGTGCTCGGGGTCGGTGCAGTAAAGTTTTAGCTTGGCTTTCAGCGGCACGCTGTAAGTAAGCCCGCGCTCGATACACTCCTCAATGGCGTAGCGTGGCGGATCTATAAAATAGTCGAGAAATTCGAGTACAAAATTATTTCTTGCATCGGTGATTGGAAAGTTTTCGGCGAAGACTTTGAAGAGGCCTTCATTTTTACGGTTTTCAGGGTTTGTTTCCAACTGGAAAAAGTCCTGAAAAGACTGTAGCTGAATATCCAAAAAATCCGGGTAATCTAATTGATATCCGGTTGATGCAAAACTGATTCTTTCCGAAGTTTTTTCTGCCAAGGTTTTAAGTTTTTGGTGCCTGCCCGGAGGCAGACAGGATAAGGATAAAAAGAATTTATAACCAAACTACAAAACAGGCGCAAAACCTCTACCTCATAAAGCTGAGATAGAGGTTGATTGCCAGATGTTTTGTGGAAAATAATCCTTCTTACTTAACTTCAACCTCTGCACCAGCTTCTTCAAGTTGAGATTTAAGTGCATTGGCTTCGTCTTTGGTCACACCTTCTTTAATTGCTTTAGGTGATGAATCAACCAACTCTTTGGCTTCTTTCAGACCAAGGCTAGTGAGTTCTTTAACCAGTTTAACAACTGCAAGTTTAGAAGCACCAGCTGATTTCAGGATTACGTCGAATGAAGTTTGCTCTTCTACTACAGCGGCTTCGCCACCAGCACCAGGAGCAGCAACAACAGCAGCAGCAGCTGCTGGTTCGATACCATATTCTTCTTTTAAGATTCCAGCCAATTCATTGACTTCTTTAACAGTAAGATTTACTAATTGCTCTGCGAAAGCTTTCAAATCTGCCATTTTATTTTCGGTTTAAGTGATTTTACAATTTGTTATTTCGTTGAATGCTAATCATTCTTTTAGACTATTCTGATTTTTCTGAGAGAGTTTGCAATATACCGCTCAGTTTGTGACCGCCTGACTGCAATGCACCCACCACGTTTTTGGCTGGTGACTGTAATAATGCAATAAGATCAGCAACAAGTTCATTCTTGGATTTGATGCTCGTAAGAAAATCAAGTTGGTTGTCGCCAATATAGACAGCCTCTTCAATATAGGCACCTTTAAGAATGGGTTTATCTGAGGTTTTACGAAACTCTTTAATCAGTTTGGCAGGTGCATTACCAGCTTCGGCAAACATTACCGAGGTAGCACCTTTGAGAATGTCATACAGTTCGCTGTATTCTTTACCGGCATTCTCCATTGCTTTACGCAGCAAAGTATTTTTAACTACAACAAGCTTCACATCATTTTTGAAGCAAACTCTACGGAGCTGACTGGTTTTTTCTGCATTCAGTTCAGAGATATCTGCCAGGTAGAAGTTGTTGTTCTCGTTAAGTTGCTGCGTCATGGATTCAATGACCGCTTGCTTTTCTTCTTTTCTCATGTCGTTAACTTCCTTTTAGTTAGCTGCTGGCTGTTACTGATTTCAGGTCAACTTGAATACCAGGACTCATCGTGCTCGACAGGTAAATACTTTTAACGTAAGTGCCTTTAGCTGCTGATGGTTTCAGTTTAACGATAGTAGTGATAAGTTCTTTAGCATTATCAACAATATTGTCTTCGCTAAAACTTACTTTAGCTACTCCTGCATGGATAATTCCATATTTATCAACCTTGAAATCGATTTTACCAGCCTTTACTTCCTGAACTGCTTTGGCTATATCCATCGTAACGGTACCTGTTTTGGGGTTTGGCATCAAGCCGCGTGGTCCGAGGATTCGGCCCAGTGCACCCACTTTAGGCATTACGTTAGGAGTGGTGATAACCACGTCGATATCGGTCCAGCCGCCTTTGATTTTCTGAACGTATTCGTCCAAACCAACAAAGTCAGCACCAGCATCTTTGGCTTCCTGTTCTTTTTCAGGGCCACAGAGCACCAATACACGCATAGTTTTTCCTGTACCGTGTGGAAGGGTAACTGATCCGCGAACCATTTGATTGGCTTTACGTGGGTCAACACCCAAACGCACATTCAGGTCAACTGAAGCGTCAAATTTGGTGTAGGTTATTTGTTTTACGATATCAACTGCTTCTTTCAAGGAGTAAATTTTGCTTTTGTCGAACTTAGCAAGGGCTTCCTTTTTTTGTTTAGAAATTTTAGCCATTTTTCGCTGTTATTTGAGGTTCTACAAAATGCAAGGAACTAATGACTTTCATTAGTTCTTTTCAAAAGGTGAAGCGCCGGTCACCTTAACTCCCATGCTGCGTGCTGTTCCAGCTACCATACGCATTGCTGATTCAACGGTGAAAGCATTAAGGTCTTTCATCTTATCTTCAGCTATCGTACGAACCTGATCCCAGTTCAAAGATCCAACCTTAGCTCTGTTGGGCTCGGCTGAGCCTTTCTTGAGTTTTGCCAGTTCCATGATTTGCACAGCCACCGGTGGTGCTTTGAGCACAAAATCGAACGACTTATCTTTGTACACAGTAATGATAACCGGAATAACTTTTCCGGCCTGCTCCTGCGTACGGGCGTTGAATTGTTTACAAAACTCCATGATGTTCACACCTTTAGAACCCAATGCAGGGCCTACTGGTGGAGAGGGGTTAGCGGCTCCTCCTTTGATTTGCAGTTTAATTAATCCGCTTACTTCTTTTGCCATTGTTTAATCCTTAATTAAATCGTTAATCAGGAAGTTTGGTGCATCCTGCTAATTATTCTTTTTCCACTTGCATAAAACTGAGTTCAAGTGGCGTTTTGCGACCAAAGATTTTTACCATAACCTTCAGCTTTTTCTTTTCTTCATTGATCTCTTCGATCACACCACTAAAACTGTTGAACGGCCCGTCGGTAACAGTCACGGTTTCGCCGATAATAAAAGGAATGTTGACTTCTTCGCCCATTTCGGCCAATTCATCAACTTTTCCAAGTATGCGGTTCACCTCTGACGGACGCAGCGGATCAGCTTCTCCTTTTGTTCCCAGAAATCCGATTACATTAGGAATATTCTTAATGATATGCGGAATTTCACCTGTGAGTATGGCTTCAATCAAAACGTAACCCGGAAAATAGTTTCGCTCTTTGCTAATCTTTTTTCCTTTACGAATCTGATACACCTTCTCAGTTGGTATGAGTACCTGAGAAATTTGTGATTGCAATCCCATACGATTGATTTCGGATTCAAGGTATTCTTTTACCTTTTTTTCCTTGCCACTGATCGCACGGACTACATACCATTTTTTTTCTACCGGTTCACTCATGCTGGTTAAAAACTTGAGAGTTAGCTAATGCACACTTAGATTCAAATCCTGACATCCTAAAACAGTTTATAAAAACTGTCGAGAATTGTCTGGAAAGATTTATCCATCAGAAATACCACTAGGGCAATTATAAGGGAAGCAATGGATACAACTATAGCACTACTTTGTAGCTCACTCCATGTGGGCCATGACACCTTTTGCATCAATTCGGTGTAACTTTCTTTTGCGTAGTTTACAATACTAATCTTTGACATTGAATCTAAACTTTTAGTTGCACGGGTGGTAGGAATCGAACCCACAACCAACGGTTTTGGAGACCGCTACTCTACCAATTGA
>JAGYNM010000112.1 GCA_018399335.1 Bacteroidales bacterium
TCGTACGACGGCCGCAATAAGGAACCTGTGACGCTTCCAATGAAATTTCCCTTGTTGCTGGCGCAGGGAGTAGAAGGAATTGCCGTTGGTCTGGCATCTAAAATCCTTCCGCATAATTTTAATGAGTTAATCGATGCCTCTATAAAATGTCTTAAAAATGAGCCATTTGAGTTGTTTCCAGACTTCTATACCGGTGGCCTTGCAGATTGTTCAAAGTATAATGAAGGACTCAGGGGTGGGAGGGTAAGGTTGCGTGCCAAAATTGGCCAGCAGGATAAAAAGACATTGGTAATTACCGAAATTCCTTATGGCACAACAACCACTTCACTTATCGATTCGGTGATTGCTGCCAACGACAAAGGCAAAATAAAAATCCGGAAAATTGACGACAATACAGCAGAAAAAGTTGAGATTGTAATTCACCTTGCACCCGGCATTTCTCCCGATCAAACCATCGATGCACTTTTTGCTTTTACCAATTGTGAAGTCTCCATTTCGCCCAACTCATGTGTGATTGCTGATGGCAAACCGGCTTTTTTAAGTGTCCATAAAATATTGGAGCACAATACAAAAAGAACTTTGGAACTGCTGCGTCAGGAACTTTTGATCCGCATGGACGAGCTGGAGAAAGAATGGCATCACTCCTCACTGGAGAAAATATTTATCGAAAACAGAATTTATCATGATATCGAACAATGTGAAAGCTGGGAGGAAGTTATCGTAGCGATCGATAAAGGATTGAAACCTTTCACACAACACCTTAAGAAGCCTGTTACTGAAGATGATATCACACGCCTGACCGAAATTAAGATCAAGCGTATTTCAAAGTACAATTCCTTTAAGGCTGATGAACATATTCAGTCGCTTGAAACAGAAATGGAAGAAGTACAAAATCATCTGAAACACATTGTAGATTATACGATTAACTTTTTCAGACAGATCAAAAAGAAACACGGAGCCGGCCGCGAACGCAAGACCGAACTGCGCAGTTTTGATACGATTGAAGCTGCTGCTGTTGCTGCCAATAATGAAAAATTATATGTAAATCGTGTCGAGGGATTTGCCGGAACATCACTTAAAAAAGACGAGTTTGTCTGCGACTGCAGCGATCTGGATGATATGATCGTATTTCGCGAAAATGGCACCTTCCTCGTTACAAAAGTCAACAGTAAAGCTTTTGTGGGCGAAAATATTATTCACATTGATATTTTCCGAAAAAACGACGACCGCACCATTTACAATCTTGTTTACCGCGACGGACGTAAAGGTCCTTGGTTGATTAAACGCTTCGCTGTTTTAGGCGTTACAAGAGATAAAGAATACGACCTAACCGCAGGAAATCCGGATTCTAAGGTCTATTATTTTTCAGCTAATCCAAATGGGGAAGCAGAGACAATTAAAGTTTTGCTGCGACCCAAGCCGAAATTGAAGAAGACCTCTTTTGAGTTTAGTTTTGCGGATTTAGCCATAAAAAACAGAAACGCAAAAGGTAATATCCTAACAAAACACGCTGTAAAACAGATCAATAAACGTGATGGAGGTATTTCAACCTTAGGTGCCAGAGATATTTGGTATGATGAAACTGTGAAACGACTCAATACCGAGGAGCGCGGACAATATGTAGGTGCTTTTCATGCCGATGATAAGTTATTGCACGTATTTAAAAGCGGCGAATTTAAGCTGAGTGGTTACGATCTGAGTACCCATTTTGATGAAGATTTACTGCTGTTGCGAAAATTCGATCCAGAGGAAGTATTTTCTGTTATTTATCTTGAAGGCGAAACCCAGATGTTCTACCTGAAACGTTTTCAGATAGAGGAAGATACAGCACTCAACAAGCGTATCAACTTTATTGGTGAGCATCCTCAGGCAGTTTTAAAACACTGGCTTACTGATTCCTATCCAATGCTTTCGCTGGAG
The DNA here is from genome assembly GCA_018399335.1 of Bacteroidales bacterium. GTDB lineage: Bacteria > Bacteroidota > Bacteroidia > Bacteroidales > F082 > UBA5536. The sequence continues at coordinate 1,921 of JAGYNM010000112.1, forward strand.
TTTGATCTAAATGCCAAAGGACAAAAACCAGAGGATGAGGAAGTTAATGTGGCTGAGTTTATTGCTGTGAAAAGTGCAAAAGCCAAAGGTAAACGGCTATCGAACAAAGAAATACAAAAGATTCATTTATTGGAATCATTGGAGTTGGAGTCGGAAGAAGAACAAACTCCACCGGAGGATTCCTCTTCAGCGGATAATGATTCGATAATAGCAGAAATAGAACAGGATCAGGTTGAAACAGCAGTTACTACAGGCGAAAAAGATAGCGAAGTCAAAAATGATGAAGCGCCTTCTATAGCGCATAATGATGAAGCAAAAGGAGAGCAAAAACCCAGAAAAACTGAACCGCCTTCGCAAATGGAGCTTGAGTTTTAGTGCATAATATTCTGAGCATCTTTTGAATATAAAAGGCTATAATCTTATCGCTGTTTTCGCTTGTTATTTAGAATGATTCCATGCTTCTAAACGCCTAATTTTGCATGAAATATCGCCCTTTAAAATATTTTTAACATGATGAAAGAACCTCATATTCTGGATATTAATCAAGACGTTAAATGGATTGGTGTACTCGATCACGATATCGTTACTTTCGATGTGGTGATGGAGACCAAATACGGAACAACTTATAATTCGTATTTCATTGATGCAGAGAAAAAAGCTGTGGTTGAAACGGTTAAAGAAAAGTTTTGGCCTGAATATGAAGCCAAACTTCGCGCATTGACTGATCCCTCCGAAATTCAATTTATCATCATGAATCACACTGAGCCCGATCATTCGGGTTGTGTGGGAAAATTACTTGAATTGGCTCCAAATGCTGTAGTTGTTGGCACTGGAACGGCTATTCGTTATCTTCATGATTTGATTGCAGTACCTTTTAAAAGCTTACAGGTGAAGGACGGAATGGAACTCGATCTTGGAAATAAAACAGTGAAATTCATAGGAGCTCCAAATTTGCACTGGCCTGACACGATGTATAGTTATTTGCAGGAAGATCAGATTTTGTTTACCTGCGATTCGTTTGGCGCACATTATGCTGACGATCGCATGTATGACGATGAAGTCGGCAATTGGGACGATGCCTTCAAGTATTATTTCGATGTCATTCTAAAACCTTTCAGTAAGTATATGCTGAAGGCAATTGAAAAAATCAGGCCGCTGCCAATTACCACAATTTGCACAGGTCATGGCCCTATTTTGCGGTCTAACTGGAAACGATACGTAGATCTTTCGGAGCAATACGCCCGGGAAGCATTGGAACTGCCGCAAAAAAAGCGGGTTTATATTCCATATGTTTCTGCTTACCACAAAACCGCCCAGCTTGCCGAAGCCATTGGCAAAGGAATTGCTGATGTGGATGGCCTGGAGGCTGTTATAATGGACATTGAACATACGCCTCTTGGCGATATCGATATCCAAATTGCCATGGCCAGTGGTTTGATTGTGGGCTGCCCAACTATCAACCAGAATATTCTCCTTCCGATATACAGACTTTTTGCGGTGGTGAGCCCCTTGCGTGATAAAGGCAAACTTGCTGGCGGTTTTGGTTCTTACGGCTGGAGTGGTGAGGGAATGAAGATAATCCGCACCAATCTTGAAAATCTGAAACTCAATTATACAGAAACTGATGTTTTTGTGAAATTCAGCCCGAAGGATGACGATTTAGAAAAAGCCGAGAGGTATGGAAAGCGTTTTGGAGAAATGTTGCTTGAACAGGTAACAAATTAGCCCAAATTTCGTTTTACAGGCAACATTTTACTTTACCTGACTGTTATAGAAAAAATAGAATTAAAGTGAAACGCTGGTCAAAAGCACTTTTCGGTTTAGTTTTTTTAGCTTTGATAGCTTCCTGCAGCCCGCAGCGAAAGCTTGCCAAAACCTATGTGGATCAGAGCAATAAATGGGGGATACTTGTACTATTTCCTGAACAGGTTTTTAAAATCAACGACCGCTATGATCGAGATGAGCGTGGGCTTTCGAGACTTTCGGAAATTGCCCAACAGGACAGTCTTATAAACCAAACACTGTTTTTGAAACAACTTGACGATAGTTTATTGCTCAACACCTTCAAAAAAGAATATTGGGAAGCGCTGTCTAAGTATGATGTAGAACTTTATAGCGAGGCTGACTTTAATCGGTTTTATGAACGCGACAGCTTGAGTTGGATTGCAAATGTGGCTCAGTTGGAGCTTCAGGAATTTATCAGTGATTACGAAGATGAAGATAATTTTTTCGGGTTGCGTTATACCCATACTGTCCCTCTGAATGGTGTAAATCTTGCGGTTTGGCTCGAACTCAACGCCTTGAATGAGGATGTAAAGGAAAATCAGGTTTATTTTACAGATCAAAATATTTATGACTACCACGAGGGTCAGTTTTATTACGATTTTGCTACCGGTAGCGTCAACTATTACTATAATGTAGATACCTTAAAAGTAAATGACCTGATGGATTTTGTTGGTTTTATGGGGCGATTATCGGCTGCCTACACCTATGATCAGGTATTGAATAACAGAATTCAATCGACTGAGAAATCTGAAACTGATCAGGTAATCCATTTTCGGTACGACCCTTATGTGAAACGTTTGTTCCAAACTGAATATGATCGGTTTATCGAATTAGATAATTGATTTTGTCAATAAATGGCAATTTTTGTTAAGCTGGTCAGGTGTTGTATTTCACAAGGCTAATATTAGATTAAAGCCTGCATCGAATTTTATAAAGCTTAAATACAAGCATTTTCGTGCTGTGATTGAATTTTAAACTAAAATCATTAGTCATTTCGGTTATTCAAGCTTGTCCTGAAATTTCTTTCAGAAATTTTTAAACTTTGTCATATATAAATGTTTAAATTTGTTGGTCACAAACAACCTAAACGTGAGCAATAACTTCAATATCAGGGCAATTGTATTTCTTTTAGGATTTTGTTTCTTAATCCCCGGTTTTCTTTATGCACAGCTTGACGAGCAGCAGCTATTTTTGGAAAAAATAAAACAGGCTCCGGCTGATTCCTTAAAAGACTTGATCAGCAATGCAGAGTCACAATTGTACCAATATCCACTTCAGGGCAAACAACTCGTTGATCAGCTTATGATTAGGGCAAGCAAATTGGATGATTCCGATAATTACGCTTATGCGACGGCAATTAATGGAATTTACTATTTACTAACAGCGAACAAGGATTCCTGTTTTTTGGCTTTTAAAGATGCCTTAAGCCACATACCTGAAATAAAGGATGATGAGCTGAAATTTATGATAATTAACCTCTATGCAAGGGTCAATTCACAGTATCAGCAATTTGATACTGCTGCTGTTTATCTTGAAAAGGCTGGTCAACTGGCAGCACTTATTGATAAACCGAAATTTTATGCCGCCTATTATAATAATATGGGAATTCTGGCCGGTGATTTAGGAAAAATGTATGAGAGTTTTAACCATTATATTCAGGCGTTAGGTTATTTTTCTGAGATTGAAGACAAAAAAAATATGGCTGTACTCAACAATAACATAGGGCGGATTAATCAGAATCTAGGTGATCATGAAACCGCAATTGAATATTTTACTGAAGCTATGGCAATAAACAGAATCTATGGTGATGTGTATGATTTAGGGATGAATTATGGTAATATCGGCATAAGCTACCAGGCTCTGGGACAATATGATAAAGCGCTTGAATCTTATGCTACATCTTTTTCAATTGCTAAGGAAAATGGTTTCAAACTTGATATGGCCAGAGCGCTTTTAAATTCTGCTGATGTTTTTATGCTAATGGGAGATACAGCTGCTTCTGAAGAAAACTACTTAAGTTCACTGGAAATCAGTCGAAAAAA
>JAGYNM010000113.1 GCA_018399335.1 Bacteroidales bacterium
GGATTTAATAATGCCCTGCTCCCCTTAAACACTTCTGCATATGCACTTGGCGTTGAGCAATTTAGAATTTGGGTTGGCACAAGGATAAACCTAAAAAAATAATTCATTATGATTAAAACTATCAACAGCACTAAACGTTTATAGTTTCTATAAAAATTATCAATTCCACATAAAACCGTACTTTTGTACCCTCAAAAACGAACTTAATAAACGCATATGATCTTCATAACACGAAGAGAGCGATTCAACGCTGCGCATCGTCTGTTCAGAGCAGATTTTAGTGACGAAAAAAATTTGGAAGTTTTCGGAAAATGCTCCAATCCAAACTGGCACGGTCATAATTACGAACTTTTTGTAACCGTGAAAGGAGAGGTAAATCCAGAGACGGGTTTTTTAATCAACCTAAAACTGCTTAGCAAACTGATACGCGAAAAAGTAACAGACCAACTTGATCACAAAAACATAAACGTTGAAGTGCCCTTTATGGAAGGAAAATTTGCTTCAACAGAAGTGCTGGCCATGGCTATTTGGGAGCAAATTGAAACCGATGTAAAAGCACTTGGAGCAGACCTTCATTGCGTGAAATTGCATGAATCTGAAAATAATTTTGTGGAGTATTACGGACAATAAAAATTCCCCTATTAAAGGGTAAACATCATGAAAGAAGCACCAAAAGCATTACTGGGCTACGAAAAAATTGAAAAGTTTGCACCTGAAAAACTTGATCAACTCGAAATACATTACAGGGCTATCCTTGAACTGATTGGCGAAAACCAAGAACGAGAAGGGCTGGTGGACACTCCGCGCAGGGTTGCTAAATCGATTCAATTTCTAACCCAAGGCTACGACCATGATCCACGGGAAATACTCCTTTCAGCAAAATTTAAAGAGGATTACCGCGAAATGGTGATTGTGAAAGACATTGAAATTTTCTCGCTCTGCGAACATCATATGATTCCCTTTATCGGTAAGGCTCATGTGGGTTATATTCCCAACGGATACATCACCGGATTGAGCAAAATAGCCCGTGTGGTCGAAGCATATTCGCGTCGGTTGCAGGTTCAGGAACGTTTAACTACTCAAATCAAGGAAGCCATCCAGGAAGCTTTGAATCCGCTTGGTGTTGCTGTTGTAATTGAAGCGCGCCATTTATGTATGGCTATGCGTGGCGTTCAAAAACAAAGCTCCGTAACAACAACTTCCGATTTCACAGGAGCCTTCCGAAAAGCAGAAACACGCTCTGAATTTATCAGCCTGATTGGCTCAAACCTTCATTAAATTATTGTTTTACTGTAATTTAAATCAGACACTATGAATCAACTCAATCCTTCATTCTCAACTGAAGCAACCTTTAAATCTCAAACTTTAGCAAAAACTTTTTTGGCAAATGTTTTCAGCTGGATGTTTCTGGCTTTGGCCATAACAGCGCTTGTTGCATACCTTTTTGCAGGCAATGACGCATTTATGCAGTTTATGTTTAATGCAGAAACCGGCGGCATGACCATTGGTGGCTGGATCGTGATGCTAGCACCTCTGGGTCTGGTATTTTGGATGTCGATGGGATTTGCAAAAATGAGTGCACAATCGCTTACCTTGATCTTTTTACTTTACTCCATTTTGATGGGTCTCAGCCTTAGTTTTATCTTTTTGGCTTATACAGGCGCCTCCATTGCTAAAACCTTTGTCATTACCAGTGGCATGTTTGGTGTGATGGCCTTTGTTGGATACACCACAAAAACAGATCTAAGCCGCTTTGGCTCCCTGATGATGATGGGATTGATTGGAATTATTATTGCCTCGGTAGTAAACTTTTTCCTTAAAAGCCCCATGATGGATTATATCATCAGTTTTATTGGAGTACTAGTTTTTACAGGCCTCACAGCTTATGATGTTCAAAAATTAAAACGCTTGGGAGCCTCAGCATTGCAGCAGGGAGAAGCACTTCGCAAGGTAACTATTATGGGTGCCCTGACGCTTTATCTCGATTTTATCAATTTATTCTTATTTTTGCTGCGCTTTTTCGGCAATCGCAGATAACACAAAAACTCACACGAAAAAACACAAGAATCTCTTAAAGAAAATAAAATCCATTCTTTCGAATTGAATATCAATAAGGAACCATTGAATTAAAGAAAGTTTGAATACAAACAGCCGCTAAGAGACAAATCAAACGAAAAACATGAAAGCTTACGTATTTCCCGGTCAGGGAGCACAATTTGTGGGTATGGGAAAAGATTTGTTTGACAAATCTGCCCGGGCTAAGGAGCTTTTTCAAAAAGCTAACAGTATTTTAAAGTTTAAAATCACTGATTTAATGTTTGAGGGAACAGACGAAGACCTCAGGCAAACCAAAGTTACCCAGCCAGCTATTTTTTTACATTCTGTAATTCTGGCACTTACAATGGAAGACTTTAAACCGGATATGGTGGCAGGTCATTCATTGGGAGAGTTTTCGGCACTGGTTGCAAACAAAACACTACTTTTTGAAGATGGATTAAAGTTGGTTTACAAACGAGCTTTGGCCATGCAAAAAGCCTGTGAAACAGAGCCAGGCACAATGGCTGCCATCCTGGGATTGGAAGATAAAGCCGTTGAAAACATTTGCTCAGGAATCAAAAATGAAATTGTTATTCCGGCAAACTACAACAGCCCAGGCCAGCTAGTGATTTCAGGATCTCAAAAAGGCATCGAAATTGCCTGTGAAAAATTGCTTGAGGCTGGAGCCAAACGAGCTCTTCCCTTAAAAGTGGGTGGCGCTTTTCATAGTCCGCTTATGGAACCTGCACGCCTGGAACTGGCCGAAGCTATTGCCTCAACGCGTTTTAGTCGTGGCATTTGCCCAATCTACCAAAATGTTACCGGTCAATCTGTTAACGATCCGGAAATCATCAAAACAAACCTTATTGCGCAGCTCACCTCGCCTGTAAGGTGGACGCATATCATGAACAATATGATAGCCAATGGCGCAAAAACTGTGATCGAAGTAGGTCCGGGAACAGTTTTACAAGGGCTTTTCAAAAAAGTTGACCGCAACATCGTTACCATGAGTGCCACCGCGTGATAATAAGCTGAAAAGAATAAATTAAAAAAGGCTATCTGATCGATAGCCTTTTTTTAATTGTAACAGGTTGATAACCAAAGTGACTAACTTTGATCATAGATATAATCATCAATGGTCCACGAACAAGCCGTTAGCACTTCACTTACATTGGCAGCACTGCGGTTGAAATCACGAAGTTTCTGCATCAGCTGATTGGCTTTTTCCTGCTCCCTTACCTGCAAGATCAAACTCGCGTTATATCCCGGCCAAACAGCCGTGTTGAGCCGCGGATCGGCCAATCTGTTGCGTGACAAAACCTGATCAAAAATTTGATAATCATGAATTTGGAAGCTATCAATAATTTCAACAACTTGTTCCAATACGCTGATATTGCAACTACAATAAATCATTTTCATAGGTTAATTTTTAAAATTCTTTTGATGAAACAAGGTATATACAACAGGTACAAACACCAGGGTAATTAAGGTAGAGACAGACAAGCCCCCAATTACGGTAATTCCAAGCGGAGAGAACATTTCGCGGCCCATTCCCTGACTCATTGCCATTGGCAGCATAGCAAGTATGGTTGTTAAAGTGGTCATCAATACCGGCCTTAATCTTGATTTCCCGGCTTCTGAAACCGCCTGATTCAATGCAAGCCCCCTCTTACGCAGCAGATTGATATAATCAACCAGCACAATGCCATTGTTTACAACGATACCTACAAGCATAATCACACCAATAAAAGTGGTGACACTTAAAGTTAAGCCTGTAATTTGAAACGCCCAAACAACGCCGATCACCGTAAATGGCAGCGCAAGCATAATGATAAATGGATCTGTTAACGATTCAAACTGAGCCGCCATTACCATATAAACCAGCAAAACGCCTAAAATCAAAATGAGATAAAGATCATCGAAAGCATCACCTTTTTCTGTTAGCTGCCCACCTAATCTCACGTCAATTCCAGCGGGGATATCGAGCTGTTGAATGTAAGCCTCAAGCGATTGAGCTGCTTCACCAAGCGAAATATTTTTTACATCAGCCTTCACAAAAACTATCCTTTCCTGGTTCTTCCGCTGAATCTCAATATTGCTGTGCGTTTGCTCAAAATGTGCAACTGTTGACAGCGGTATCTGCTGATTAAGCATATTGGTAAGCATGATATTGCCTATCTGCTCAACTTCATTGCGTGCATTGGCAGTATAGCGCAGCACAATCGGGTAATCTTCACCTTGCTCAGTATAGCTCCCGGCTTCAAATCCATAAATAGCATGCCTAATCTGCAAACCAATCATGGTGGCATTAAGTCCCATTCGAGCCGCCTTCTCTTTGTCTACCATCACTTGAAGCTCCATTTTTCCTTCATCATTGGTACTTGTAACATCAGCAAAAAAATCCATGCTTTCCATTTTTGCCCTGATAGCTGTTGCCACCTCTCCTATCGCCTGTAAGTCATTTCCTGAAATTTCTACTTCCACTGGCTTTTTATTTCCTGTTATAGCAGCAGATAACAAACTTCCGGCTGTAACATGAAATTTCTCAACTTCAGGAATCTTTGCAATTTCTATGCGTAAAGCCTCACCAATTTCTTTAGCCGACCTTTCTCTTTGATCCGGAAGCGTAAGGTGACCTAAAATCGTGCTCACATTTTTTCCCTCTGAAAATCCAACTGCTGTAAGCAATCCTTCCTGGGTTTGGCCTGTAATGGCAACCAGCGTTCCGGGCACTAATTCAGGCACTTCTGCTTCGAACAAATCCATGATTTTTTTTGAAATACGATCTGTTTCAGCCGCTGTAGTGCCCACCTCCGTCTCAAAAACTATGGCCACATCACCGGCATCAAATTCAGGAATATAATCAGACCCCAATCGCTTACCGAAATACAGTGAAATTATCAGAACACCAATAAATATGCTTACAATCAGTGTTTTATGACTCAATGACCAATTCAGTAATTCCCGATAAGCCTTTTCAACACTTGTGAAAACCGATTCTGTTTTACGAAAAAACCAGCTATGCGAGGGTTGATTATTTTTTTTCCTGATTTTAAGCATTTTGGATGAGAGCATAGGAGTAAGGCTTAAAGCCGTTATCAGCGAAGCCAGCAGTGTTACTGATGTGATTACTGCCAATTGTTTGAACATAATCCCTACAACACCCCCCGTAAATATTAATGGAATAAAAACGACCAAAGTTGTAATTGTGGAGGCCAGAATGGCCATCCCCATTTCGCTTGCTGCAAAAATTGCTGCCTGCTTTGGCTTTGACCCGTTTTCGATATGGCGGGTAATGTTTTCAAGCACTACAATGGCATTATCAACTACCATTCCGATAGCAATAACCAGCGCCATAAGCGAAAAAATATTGATGGTATAACCAATGGCATACATGGTTATAAATGCGGTAATGAGCGAAAAAGGTATCGTAAGAATAATAATCAGACTTGAACGCCATTCGCGGAGAAAAAACAGCACTACAAAAATCACAAAGATGAAGGCATACCAAAGTGAAGAAGCGAGATTTGACACAGATTGTGTTATCACTTCATCAGAAGCAATTACTTCAAAAACATCTACATCAGCGGGCAAGTCGTTTCTGATTAAATCCATTCGTGCTCTCACGGCCTCAATCACATCCAGGGTATTTAAGCCCGATTGCTTTTGCACCATCAGCGCCATCCCTATTCCTGCTTTATT
>JAGYNM010000114.1 GCA_018399335.1 Bacteroidales bacterium
ATCTTAAAACAGAGGAAATCAAAAAAATAGCAGTGCTTGACTCGCCCATGCTTTATACAGTGGCATTTTTAGCCTATGATGCCGAAAAAAAGCAAATTTTCATTTCTGAGCAAAACACCAAATACCGAAGCCTGGTTCAGTTGGATGTCGCATCAGGAAAAAAGAAAACACTCATCAAATACGCCCGAACGGCTAACTTCACTTTTAATCCTGTTGACCGCAGTTTGTGGGGTGTGAGGCACGACAACGGTTATGCCACACTGGTAAAAATTCCGGAGCCCTACACCGAGATGGTTCCAATGTACACCACTGAATTTGGCCGATCATTACTCGATCTGAATGTTTCGCACGACGGAAGTCGCCTTATTGGAACACTCACCGGCATACGTGGCGAACAATCGGTGATTATGTTTAAGCTGGATGAGCTTGAAAAAGGAATAAAAGATTTTGAAACGGTTTATACCTTAGACGACAATACCCTTACACAATTCCGTTTTTCGAATGACGACCGCTATATCATTGGAACTTCCTATTATAACGGTGTCTCAAATATCTGGCGTATTTCACTGGATAACAAAGATTTTGAACTTCTGTCGAATGATGAAACGGGCTTGTTTTCGCCACAACAAATTGGTGACGATTCCCTTTTTGTTCTAAAATTTCACCGAAACGGCATGCAGCCGGGAATAATTCCGATGAAGGTGATTCAGGACGCAAATGCCATTACTTACATGGGTAATCTTGTGCACGATCGCAGCCCGGAGGTTAATGATTTTTCGTTGCCACCAGCATCACAGATAAACATCGATTCGCTAACCATCAAAGAAGCCAGTTATGAACCATTAAAAAATATGTCGCTTGCAAACGCCTACCCTGATATTTCAGGTTATAAAGAAACTATTGCCTTGGGCTATCGACTCAACTGGCGTGATAGAATTGGCCTTTCGAGCCTTACAGCTTTTGTGGGAACTTCTCCGTGGAGTAACTATCCCAACAAACAAAAATTCCATGGGGAGTTAAAATGGGATTATTGGCAATGGAGCTTTAATGCCACATACAATAAAACAGATTTTTATGACCTCTTTGGCCCTACCAAACGAAGCAGGGCTGGTTATTCTCTGGGAATCGGTTATAAAAAATCATTTTCGATGGAATCACCATTTAAATGGTTTTATGGATTTGATATAACGCATTTCGGGGATCTGGAAGTATTGCCGCAGTTCCAAAATATTGCTACTCCCGTTAGAAACTTTCAAAGCTTGGCGGGAGAAATCGGAACATCCAAATTACGGCGCACCCTGGGAGCCGTGGTGGACGAGAAAGGTTATTCATGGACATTAACAGCCTATAGTTACCTGGCTAGTGGAAATTTTTATCCATCGCTTGTCTCCGAACAAAATTTTGGATTTCTGGTTCCAGGCTTGCGCAACACGAGTTTCTGGATAAGGAATAGCGTGGGGCAGTCTTTTGGAAAACGCGGCTCCTCATTTTCCACCTTCTACTTTGGCGGTTTCCGAAATAATTATGTCGATTGGCAACAGCCTGAACAATACCGTAAAACGCTTGCTTTTCCGGGCGTAAATATTGATGCTTTGAGTGCCCATAATTTCGTTAAAACAATGGGCGAGCTCGACCTGAAACCCATTCGCCTGCGCGATATTGGAACCACCTGGTTGTATCCAACCTACATAAAAAGTTCTTTGTTTGGCACGCATTTGCTCATGAATCCGGATGATGACCCCAGCCGTCGCAATGTTTTCAATGCCGGAGCACAAATAGATCTGGAGCTGGTATTATTTTCATACCTAAAAACAACCTGGTCAGTGGGATACGCACAACAATTTGAGGCAAATAATCTGCCACAGCAAGAATGGATGTTTTCGGTAAAATTGCTGGGGAATTAAATTCATTCTGCTTTATTTATTACTCTTGGTTAATGCTATTTTTTCCTTAAAAAAGTGAGCATACTATTTCTACTCTTTCTAATAACAACTCAGGTGCTTGTTTATAATAATTTGACATTCAATTAATTAAAGTTTTTAGAATGATATTTCCAAAACTTTCGAGTGGCACTGAAAGAATTATTATATTTGTGACCTATGAATTATTAAAAAATAATCATCTAATAAAAAACCGTTATGAAGATTAACCTGTTAAAGAAATCATTGTCGATCATGCTTATGATTGCTTTAATTTCGGGATGTAACCAGGCACCAACCAGCAATCAAAGTGAAGAAAAAACTGTTGAAGCATTCGATGTAAAAGCCTTCAAGGATGAGATTAATTCGATCATTAAGAACTCACCTAAAGGCATCAATGTAGTTGACTTTCTCAATGAAGTGGGAGCGTCTTATATTTATGACCTTACTTTGCCCATGGCAGATGTGGATAAATATGAAACAAAAAACAGGATTTCATTATCCATTGGTGCTTATGCCATGGATATGTTCTATGCCAACACTTACAACAGAGCTGATGTGGCCATTCCTTTGAGTGATATAGTAAAACTTCAGGCCGGGAAACTTGGCATACAATCTTCACCTGAGAGTAACTCCTATTTTGAGCGGATTAAGCAAAACGAAAACAATAGCGACTCTTTATCCTATTATATGGATAAAATTTGGAACAACTTCCACCTGACGGCTGCAAAAAGCGATATGCCAGATGCTTATGCACTGATATTCGTTGGCGGAAATGTAGAAGCGCTTTACCTGCTAAGCCAGTTGACTTTATACGCCCAGGACAACCAGAAAATGTTGGACTATTTTTCACAACAAGACGAACTTGCTCATAGCATGCTAAAGCTGCTCGAAATCCTCTCGGAAGATGAAGCGGTAAAACCATATTATGAAAAAATGAAGCCTATTTCAGCGTATTTTACTGCCCATGAGAGTTTTACGGTAAACGAACTGAACGAACTTGCTCCGATGATCGAGTCGATCAGGAACGATATGTTCAACTAGAAACTGTTTTTCAAAAAGGCTTGTCGTTTATTCAAAAGAATAAACAATAAGCCTTTTTTTTTGCCATTTGACTTTTTATTTGCGGTTGTATGAATGAAATCACGCTTAATGCACTGATTAATCTTTTCGCCATTTTTTCCGTTCAAACAAAGTCGGGGAAAGAAGATGCGCGAGCCGCTTTTTCAAGCTATTTAAAACAGCAGCTTGGTATGGCTTCGTCAAATGAATACCTGAGTTTATTTGACGAATTGATTGATCTTTATGGCATCGATGGCGAACCGCTTATTCCGGTAGATATGAATCTGCAGGCAGAGCGTATCGCTACCAACCTAAAAAGCAGGCTCCATCATACAGAGCAAATAATGGTTTTTCTGCGCTTTTTGGAACTTTCACACAGCGGTGATGTGGAAAAAGGCGACAGCTTGATTCAAATTATTGCCAACACATTTGCCATCAGCCCTGAAGAAACATCACAATACAAACAGTTTATTTTCCATTCGGGCCCCGAAACCCTCGATTCACCTGGTTTTTTATTGATTAATGCTACGGATGAATCGAGCAATCCGAAAGTTAAACACCTGCAGCGCAAGCCATTCGATGGCGAACTTTTGTTTTTGTATCTAAAGCCTGTAGGTCATTATATTTTCAATTTTAGTGGAAAAGAAACCATTTATCTCGAAGGTAATCAAGTATTTCCAAATCGTTTTTATGCTTTCAAAGATGGTGGTATCCTGAGAGGCCCACGTATAGAGCCGATTTATTATGGCGATGTCGTATCCGGTTTTTTTGATCAATCACAAGCTGTTCCTTTCGTGCTTCGCGCCGAAGGCATTGATTTCAGATTTAAAAACAGCAGCAATGGTCTGTATGAGTTTTCCTTCAGCGAAAAATCAGGCCAATTGGTGGCCATCATGGGAGGAAGCGGAGTAGGAAAATCAACCTTGCTCAATATCCTTAATGGAACGATTCCGGTTGACAAAGGTCATATTTACATTAATGATTTGGATATTCACCTTCATAAAAAAGAAATTGAAGGTTTGATAGGCTTTGTGCCTCAGGACGATTTACTCTTCGAGGATCTTACTGTTTGGGAAAACCTGTATTACAATGCTCGTTTATGTTTCGACGGCTTCACCGAAGATCAGATCAATACACGGGTAACCAATGTGTTGCAGGAATTAGAACTACTGGAATTTAAAGATCTGAAGGTGGGCAGTCCGTTGAAAAAGACAATCAGTGGCGGTCAGCGAAAAAGATTAAATGTAGCCCTCGAACTTATTCGCGAACCATCGATTCTATACGTTGACGAACCCACTTCAGGCCTGTCTTCGATGGACTCAGAAAAAGTAATGCTGCTGCTGAAAGAGCAGGCGCGAAAAGGCAAAATTATCCTGGTGAATATTCATCAGCCATCTTCAACTATTTTTAAGCTTTTCGACAAGCTATGGATCATGGACAAAGGCGGACGTCCCATTTATACGGGCAATCCGCTCGATGCTATCATCTATTTTAAATCGGCCATCGGCCATGTGAACGCCACTGAATGTGAATGCCTTCAATGTGGCCACGTAAATCCCGAGCAAGTTCTTGAGATCGTGGAAACCAAGAAAATTGATGAATCGGGTTACCTGATGGCTGAACGCTATTTTTCGGCAAACGACTGGTATCAGCTCTACAAAGAAAAGATAGAGCCTAAGCAGACAGCTATTAATTTTAAAGATGTTGAAAATCCCAAATCTGAATTTCATAAACCCAATCGGTGGAAGCAGTTTAACATCTTCCTGCAACGGAATTTTCGCATCAAGCTGACCGATAAGCAATATTTACTGATCAACCTGATTGAGGCTCCTTTGTTAGCTGCTATTGTCGCTTATTTTACGCGATTTTCTCTGGATAATAACTACATCCTTTTGGAAAACAAAAACCTGATCTCCTACCTATTCATGTCGATCGTGGTGGTGTTGTTTATGGGGATGAGTGTGAGCGCTGAGGAAATCATCAAAGACCGCAAAATTTTACAGCGGGAGTCGTTTCTAAACCTGAGCAGGTTCAGTTACCTTAATTCAAAAATTGTCTTTTTGCTGTTGTTGTCTGCCTTTCAAACCCTGACTTTTGTTTTGGTGGGAAATTATATCCTTGGCATCAATAGCATGAATCTGGCTTTTTGGATGGTACTTTTTGCTGTAGCCGTTTTTTCCAATATACTGGGATTAAATATTTCTTCCGCATTCGACTCAGTGGTAACCATTTACATTCTCATTCCGTTGTTGTTAATTCCACAGATTTTACTCTGTGGAGTGATCGTTAAATTTGATGATTTGCAGGATAAAAAAGCGGATAAAGATGTGGTCCCTCTGGTGGGCGAGCTGATGGTTTCGCGCTGGGCATTTGAAGCCCTTACTGTAGAGCAGTTTAAAAACAACAACTATATGGCGCATTTCTTTGATGTGGAAAGAGAAATGGCGCGTTCCAGATACCTGACGGATTTGTTGATTACCGAATTAACCGGCCGTATCGATCAGATAACGGGATATATCAACACTCAAAAACCTGAGAATGTAATAAACGATAAGTTGAATATCGTTCAAAATGAACTACGAAAACTGCATGAGAAGCATCAATTGCCAGCTTTTTCAGGGATTGACAGTCTGGTTTTAGGCAGCTTTTCGCCTGCCGTTGCAGATGCGGCCAAGCTATATTTGCAACAACAAAAGGAT
>JAGYNM010000115.1 GCA_018399335.1 Bacteroidales bacterium
GCTACTTTAACAGATTATTTCTTTCCTGCCGAAGGAGTTGATTATGATTATTTTGAATATGGAAAAGACAAAACAGCTCATATTCTGGAAGGTACACTCAGCTTTAATGGCACAGAAAAACTTCCGTTGAGTCTTTTGCTTGCAGTAAACTTTTACGGAGCCGATGCAGCCCGCATTAATGATGACCCTAATAGTGCCGACTTTAATAAAAAGGACGGAATACAACTCTCCTCCTATGCTGAATTGGGCTATTCTACCGCTGTAAATGATGTAAACCTTGACTTATTCATGGGTTTCAATCTGATTGCACCCAAAAAAGCTGATCCTACTACCGGCTATGATGGCGAAAGCGGTTTTTACGGGAAAAACAGGGGGTTGGTAAATCTGGGAGTTACGGCCTCCAAGGAGCTAGCCATCACGGATAAATTTTCCTTGCCAATTCAGGCCTCGCTGATTACCAACCCCATGGATAAAAAAATCTACTTTGTCTTTGGATTCTCTTTGTAAACATTTATTATCAACTTAAATATTGAAGTCATGTTTGAAGCAACGACTACTTTTATGATTCTATGCACAAGTTTGGTGATGCTGATGACCCCGGGGCTGGCACTTTTTTATGGTGGCCTGGCGGGTAAACGCAATATACTTGGCATTATGATGCAAACCTTTGTATCATTGGGTATTACAACTATAATGTGGGTTACTGTTGGCTATTCACTTTGTTTTAGCGGCGGTGAAGGTGGTATTATTGGCAATCTGGATTTAGCTTTCCTGAACGGAATTCCTTTTGATGAAAGATTTGGTGGCGTCGATGGCAAATTTCCTACCTTTATTTTTATTGCCTATCAGATGATGTTTGCCATTATTACGCCTGCGCTGATTACCGGAGCATTCGTAAACCGGGTAAGCTTTAAAGCCTATTTAATATTTTTGGTCTTGTGGCAACTCTTTGTTTACTATCCATTTGTTCATATGATTTGGGGTGGTGGAATCCTTGCCCAATGGGGTGTTCTTGATTTTGCCGGTGGCGTGGTTGTACATGCAACGGCTGGTTTTGCAGCACTTGCCTCTGTTATTTATGTAGGACGCCGGCGCGATTATCAGTCACGACCTAACAGTATCCCGCTTGTAGCAATCGGTACCGGTCTGTTGTGGTTTGGCTGGTATGGTTTTAATGCCGGAAGCGAATTGGCTGTGGATAATATTACCACACTCGCCTTCCTTAACACCGATGTGGCAGCTTCATTTGCTGCGATTACCTGGCTGATTATTGAATGGACACATACCGGCAAACCGAGATTTATCGGATTGCTCACAGGAGCTGTTGCAGGATTGGCTACAATTACGCCAGCCGCAGGTTTCGTTCCGCTCTGGGCGGCGATGATTATCGGTATTGCTGCAGGTGTTATTTGCTATATTGCCGTACATTACAAAAACAAGTTGGGCTGGGACGATGCGCTTGATGTTTGGGGCGTTCACGGTATGGGTGGCGTAGTCGGCACTATAGCACTGGGTATTTTTGCTTCTTCTGCTATTAACGGACAGTCTGGTTTGATCGAAGGCAATTACAGCTTCTTCTTCAAAGAAATCGTTGCAGTGGCAATTGGTGCTGCCTATGCTTTTATTTTCACCTACCTGATGCTGGCAGCGATTAACTTTGTTACGACGGTAAAGGTTACTGAAGAACAGGAAGACAGCGGCCTCGACATGGCGTTGCACGGCGAGCAGGCTTATGACGAAGGTTCGCTATAAAAATACTATTGTGTATCGTGCAAAAAGCCGCAAATCCCGAGGGTTTTGCGGCTTTTTTTATGGAGAATAATGGTGATATATGCGATACCTGTTTAAGTTTGCTCAGTACATCCAACCAAATTTATCTCGAAAGAAATGAGTGTGGTTAGTTTTGCTTCGGATCGCATTCTGGTAATGAACAATGGCCGGTTGGAAGAACTGGCCGAAGTCGATACGCTTTTTCAGCTGCTGCACAAGCGCCAAATGCATAACATGAACCGCAATTTCCTTGATTTCTTATTCCACCTATATATGATTTTCCTTCCCTATCACGCCAGTCAAAAGAATCTGGTAATGACTTGTTTTTTTTAAATTCAAATATTGGCACAAAAGAAGTATCATCTGTTTTTGATGAGTCAGCATCAATGAGTAATAGAGCATTATTTTGATCTTTAAAAAAAGGCTCATTATTTCTTTTCATTAATTCAACTTGTGGTATTTCAATTTTTTCCGCTGTTACCGTATCATATTTTTCACAATTTGCATATGTAACAGTATAAGTTCCCCTATTAACGACTTTTGCTGTTACATGATACCCATATCGTTTTCCATACGACCATTTTTCACCAACTTCTCCTCTGAAAAAGTCGAAGTCGTCTACATAAGTGCCATCCGGGAAAATACACACACCATACTCATTTCCCTTGTCATCTTTCCGGGTTTCATTTTGATACCCCAGGATAGTACAATATACTGCTGCCGGATTTGGAAGTCCTTTTACGTAAGTTGTATCTGACTGGCCATGACTAAAATAATAACTAAAAGCCAACAAAATGATAATAAAGTATTTTATTTTCATAATGACTATTTTATTGGTTCTGTTCACTTAAAAAGCAATTTACATATTCATTTATTGCCTTATTTTCACAATTCTTGTATGCTGATAATATTTCAACAACATGTTGATTCGGGATATAAGCATTTAGTGCTCTTATGTCGCTAACAAAGAGTCCATAATTTTCTTCTTTAAGCACATTTTTAATCCCTGTGATGCCTGAATTTATTTCTTTAAGTTGCAGTAGGCATATCGAAGCATCCATAGCACAATACATATTACTATGTTGTGATAGTTTTTTCAAAAATGCTATAGCTTTTACTGAATGGATATTCCGCGTTCCTCCAGTAAAATAATGAAATTTATCAAGGTTTATATACATGTTGTTCAAATTCCAAATGCTGTCAAATAGCTTATAACTGATCTCTTTTTCACCCTGATAGGATAAGCTAAGGGCAACATCTAGTAAAACATACTCACAAGGATCATTAGTAAGTTGCATCAATATTTCGATTATTTCTTCACTATTCTGATATCTCAATTGCCTTGCAAAAGTGGCTCTAATGAAATCGTTTTCAGAGAGTATAAATCTGTTCTTATTTTCAAGTAGTATGTTTTCATTTTGATTACAATTTAACTCAAAAATAACTCTATTTAAAAAATCACTTTCAGACGATTGTAAATTAGTAGTTGTATCTTTTATCTGACTATATGTTAATAAGCGATTTTTGCAATAACTGTCTCTTAACAGCTCCTTTTCATTATTGATAATGGCATCAATTGTCCAGCTTGAGTCGCATATAAAATCAGGCCCTGATTTTTTTGTGCAATCTTTCTCAGATATCCATGCACTAGTCCTGTATGTTGATCCTTTACCGCCACTAAAATCAGTGACGAAATCAAAACTGCATTGACCGATTAAGCTGTCAACTACAAATATAAGAAACAAGGACAATATGAAATGAGGAAAAATCGCAATTTGCTTTAATTGTTTAATCCGTTGTAGGATTAACATAAAAAGTACTGCCATTTGGTTGCTAACTTTAACTAAACAAAGTTACTGAAAGGAAAAAGCCAATAAATAACAAGAATGATTTTTTCATAATTATGAGTTTTGGTTACAATTGATTACTAGTAGTTTAAGAAAAAAGTTTAACAATTATGGTGTAAAAGTAGAGAGCTTTTTATCGAAAAGCAATGCATTTGTGAAAATCTTTTTATGGTACCTAGTTTGTTTAATTATGTTTCAAGGTCATTAAGAAGCATTGGCCTCTTAAAAACAGCTGTAATTGTTAGATATCGTTTAGTCAGGATTTTAAAGTTAAAGCGAAATAGAAGTTTTAGAAAAATTAATCGAAGCTATTTTACCCCCCGACTACCTGATGTACGAATCTTTTCAGCTGGATTAGTGAACTGAGAAAATAAACTGCTTTGAAAGAATAGAACAATGATAAATATGATTGTGATTTCTTTTTTCATAATATTTGTTTTAAAATCGAAAACCAATAGTTGGTGTTAAAAACACAGGATAAAAACTATATTCATCAAAAGTATAATATCCTGTTTGAATGCGCAGCCCGGAAACGAACCAATTGTGAGAATAAAAGATGGCAGTTTCAACACCAAAATTTAAAGTGTTACTAAAATCTCCAAAATATCCGGTTGAAACATAAGGACTTACTTGCAAAATGAAATCATCAGATAAATAGTAGCCGTAAATAAATTGCAGTTTTACCAGTTCTAAATAAGTATCCTGAAACGCAGCAAGAGAATAAGTCCCTTCTCCATCTTCAAAATTCATGGTGAAATTCGTGTTGATAATAGGAAAACGAATCCCAAAGCCGGCGCTAACACCAAATCCAAGTCGGGTTCTATCATTCAAAAACTGGTGATGAAAAGTATAATTTATTGCCAATGGCTCAGCGAGAATAAAGTGGGAAGCTTTTGGTGTTGGCTGTTTTGGCTTGGTTTGAGCGTTAAGAAAATTGCTGCACAATAAAAAAAGTACCAAAATTAAGATGGGAATGCGCTTCATAATTGGATTGATTATTTTAGCGAAAACTTTTAAACCTTAGCAAATATATGGGTTTTTAGTAAACAATAATTTTGAGTAAGGAGTAGAAGTAAATTTTATTAAAAAGAAAAAAATAATTTACCTTTTTCTGAAAAAATATAGTAACTTTGTAATTACAAAAACTGAATTATTATGGAAATTCCTGTAATTAGAATTGGAAATTCAAAGGGATTAAGGCTTGCGAAATCTGTGCTGGAACGCTATCAGATAAAAGATAAGGTTGAGTTGATCCTGGAAGACGATCAAATCATTATTCGTGCTGCCCCTAATTCTCGCCAGGGTTGGGATAAGGCTTTCCAAAAAATGCGTGAAAATCACGATGATGCCTTGTTGATACCGGATGTTTTTGAGGATGAATGTCCGGAGGAATGGGCATGAATCAATACGCTATTGTGCTTGTTAATCTGGATCCCACAATTGGTAGCGAAATCAGAAAAACGCGCCCATGTGTTATCATTTCTCCGGATGAGATGAACCGGCATTTGAATACCATTGTCATTGCACCAATGACAACGAATTTAAAGCCTTATCCCACCCGAGTTGGTGTATTACACAATGAAAAGGAGGGTATGATAGTGATTGATCAACTCAGAACAATTGACAAAAGCCGTGTGCTTAAAATAAGCGGTACACTTAAGCAGGAAGAAATTTTGAACCTTAAGCAGGTTATCAAGGCAGCTTATGTAGATTAATTGGTGCCTGTCCATAATGTTCGATTTACTCATTTAATAATAAAACTAAGCGGTATTCTTGAGCTTGTGATCACTCGTTTCGGCGGAGCACTCTAATTTTTATGCGCCCTACCTGTCTGCTGCCAGGTAGACCTGTCTGCTGCCAGGTAAATCTGACGGCCAAACAGACTTGATCTCAACCACTATGAATCAGTCAGCAGACTTTAAAGTCAAGCACTAATTATTTTTTTCACCTTCGCTGCTTATTTTCTTAATAGTAACGCTCCGATAAATTATTGTAATTTCGTAGGTAATGTTTTTGG
>JAGYNM010000116.1 GCA_018399335.1 Bacteroidales bacterium
CGATAAGGTTTCGCGCAGTGGTGTTCAGGGAAACGACAAAAGCTTTAATGCCACAGTTGATGCCATTACGACTCATTTGTGGAATTTGTGGCTGCTTACCGGTGAAACACGTTATCATGATCGTTTGGTGCAGCTGCAGCAAAACATTCAGATGCATTTGATTGCTTCCATGCGCGATAACGGAATTGGTTTTGCAGAAATATATCACTACAACTGGTCCGAAAAATCATCTGAGCGCCGGACGATTATGGGTCATGTGCTTAAAACAGGCTGGAGTTTGGCACGAATTTACCGGATGACGGGGGATGAATCAGCACTGGCTTCTGCAAAAACATTGATTGATCACGTACTACAAAAAGGCTACGACCATGAATTTGGCGGTCCTTACAAAGATTACGACAGATTTACAGGAGAAATGTATATGTATGGTGCCTCTGATACTGCCAAAGCCTGGTGGCAGATGGAGCAGGCCATCACATCCGGCTTATTGCTGTGGGAAATTACGCGCGAGGTAAAATACCTCAAAATGGCCGATGAAAGTCTGAAATTCTTTATGGAATATTTTGTTGATCCTGTTTATGGCGAAGTTTATGCCGATCGCTCGCGTGATGGTGGCCGGGTAGCTTATCAGGGCGGCTTTTGGGACGAAAACAAAGGCAGCATGGGAAAAGCGGCTTACCATTCCATCGAAACAGCTTACTATGCCTATCTCTATGCCAAACTGGTTTTACAAAGAGATACTGCAAGGCTCTACTATCACTTTAAACCGGTCAGTTTCGAACGCCAGATAAAGATGAATCCCCTGGCAGTCGATTTTGAAAAGCTTCGGCTTGCTGATGTGCAAAAGAATGGCGAAAGCTGGTCACAATTTGATCCTCACACACGCATACTTTCTTTGCCTGCCGGAGCAGGCGGGCTGTTTGAAGTTGCCTACAAAATGGATGGTCTGCCCGACTTTATGCAGGAAACCGCAGCAAAACATCCTGTTGATGATTTACATATTTACCCCAATCCGTTTAATGAACAACTCAGTTTTTCTTTCACACTCAGCCGTCCTGAAAGTGTAACCATCAAAATCTGGAATCCATTAGGTCAGCTCATCGATGAAATCTATTCCGGAAATTTACCTGTCGGAAAACAACAACTTTTGTGGAACAAAAATATTCCGGAAAAAGGCTTGTATTTTTATACGCTCGAAGCAGATGGAGCAATTTTAAGCGGCAAAGTGATCGCGCAATAGTCAGCAAATCTAGGCTTAAAAACCTACCTTTGTAAGCTGAATCAAGTGACGACATGGAAGATCAAAAACCCATAAATGAAAGCGCACTTAAAGTGAATGCCGGTATTGAGCAACCCGATTCGCTTAATACTGCTGCTATTGAACGGCTAAAAAACCGCAAGCAGCAATTGCTTCCTTCTCAGGAATATATCGATGGGGTTTTGAGTGGCGATATGGTGCTGCTCAGCAAAGCCATAACCCTGGTCGAAAGTAATCTGCCGGCACATCAGCAGCTGGCTCAGGAAATTATTGCTGCCTGTCTTCCTCACTCCGGAAAGGCACTTCGGCTGGGCATTACCGGCGTTCCGGGTGCTGGAAAAAGCACTTTTATAGAAGCTTTGGGGATGTTCCTTTGCAAACAAAATCAAAAAGTTGCCGTGCTGGCTATCGACCCAAGCAGCCAGCGATCAAAAGGCAGCATTCTGGGGGATAAAACCCGTATGGAGCAGCTTTCGTCGCATCCCAATGCTTATATACGGCCTTCGGCTGCTGCCGGGACTTTGGGTGGAGTTGCCCGAAAAACCCGTGAAATCATCATACTCTGTGAAGCAGCCGGATTTGATAATATTTTTGTTGAAACCGTGGGTGTGGGTCAATCTGAAACAGCCGTACACAGCATGGTAGATTTTTTCCTGTTAATCCTTATCAGTGGAGCTGGTGATGAATTGCAAGGCATCAAAAAAGGCATCATGGAAATGGCGGATGGCATTGTGGTTAATAAAGCGGATGGAGATAATATAGGTCGCGCCAATCGGGCCAAAGCCGAATGCGAAAGTGCATTACACCTTTTTCCTCCAGCCGAATCAGGGGTAGAGCCCAAAGTGCTCACCTGTTCGTCTTTGCAAAACAGAGGGATTGATGCGGTGTGGCAAATGGTTACTGACCATCTTAAAACGATCAAAACCAACGGCTATCTCACACACAAACGCACACAGCAAGCCGTTAGGGTGATGTATGAAACCATTGACGAAGCCCTGAAAAGACGTTTTTATGAAAAGCCGGAAATGGCTGATCAGCTTCCGGCAATGGAAACTGCTGTAAAGCAACATCAGCTAACAGCTTATGTAGCTGCCCAGCAATTGCTCGATGAATATTTCAGCAAGCTGCAATAAGCTTATATATCCCGAAAATCCTTTTTCTTGTTCAGCTTCAGATCTTGCAGCACCGAAGCTTTCACGTTGATCGAAAAGTTCCAGCTTTTACGCACGCCCAGCGGGATCCAGCTGAAACGCATCTCCCAGCAATGCAGATCACGGTAAATATTTACCGAGGTGTATGAAAGGTCGTTATTCTCAAAATCCCAACCCGTTCTGAAGGTGAACTTCCATTTGGGCGTGATGTTAACTTCACCCGAAACGCCAAGCGTTTGCACGATTTGCTTTTCATCTGCCCTTATGAAATCGAGGTAACTGATGCGATTGCTGTATCGCAGGTTATAGTTAAGCGACAATGACCAGGGAACCGACCAGTCGATATAATCGTCAGGATTTTGATTGATCTCGGCCAGTTCGTCCTCGCTTGCAAATGATGACTCCCTCATTTGATTCTGCAGTTCATCGCTGGTTTCTGTCTTTTTATTTTTGTCTTTGGCAAAATCCTGCTGTCGCAAATTCCAGTTGAGGCCAAAATTCCAGGTAGATTGGTTTTTGCGCAAAAGCCTCTTGTTTACGTCCCATTCAAACTGATTAAGCTGCCGGCCGGCTGAGTCGAGCACGTAAGGATCCCAGCTGCTGCTGTACTGGATGTTTAAATTTTTGAAAAGCTTAGTGCGTCCGCTCAGGGTGATGTAAGATAAATTGAGTGAATCGCGCGCCAGATCATAACTTCCTGAAACGGAAAGCTCTTCGATAAGCACTACTTTCTTCAAACCCGAGATTGTATCCTTGCGCGAAGGCACTTTGATTTCGAGGTTATTGCTAAAACCAAAACTTATTTGTCCCGACTTATCCTTTGGTGGCGAACCATAAATAGCTCCATCGAACTTGGAATAGATTTGCTCTTCCCCATCTCCGTCAATATAGGAATCATAATAACCCCAGTATGGATCACTGAAAGCCGGCGTATAGGTGAATCCCAAACGAGGCGTAAACACATGCCTGATAGCTCTTATAGGTCCTTTTTTGAAGTTAACCATTCCATAAAGCTTGGTAGTGAGGTTGGTAGAAAGATTGAAATCCACCACATTATTAAAACCCTTAAGCGTATCAGTTTTTACATAACCTACTATCGTATCGTTGCCATCAAACAAGGTATCATTGCTCCAGCTTCTTCTTTTATAATCGAAATACATCCTGTCGGTGATTCTCACAGAATTGGTCAAAGTAAAATACTTCAATACTTTGAGCGGAAGGTTCATGGGTAAATTATGCTGAATACCGTTTTGCATTTTCGAAAGCGCATCAGGCTCAAAAAGCATGCTGTCGGGCAGGCTGAGGCTGTTTCGGGCATTCATATTATAATTGATATTTAGCTCTTCGTACCATTTTGGGCGGCCAACAGGATCTTTTCGTTTTAAAGGATAAAGTCGGTTTACTGAAAAAGTCATTTCCGGAAGCGTTACATCAACCATTTTGGTTTTAGTATTTTGGCGATGACTGGCATTAAGGGTAAGGAAATATTTATTATTCCAGTTGGTTTGGTAGGCAATACTGGATTTAAACTCATTACTGAGATAATTCTCGGTGGTCACCGGATTAAATGTGTTAAAGTTGGAACTCACAATAAACACATCCGCACTAAAACGGCCAGCCGGGCGTGCCTTGGCATCCTGACGATGCGTCCACCTTACCCTGAAATCCTTACTTTTTTGGTAATCATTTGCTCCTTCGGTACCGGTTATATTGATGGCATAGCTGGTATTGAAGCTTCCATTATACTTATAACGTTTGGTATAACGCATAGTAGGCTTGATGGCCCAGCTTCCGCGTGTGTAAATATCACCAAGTATGTTCAAATCAACATAATCACTTATTGCCCAGTAAAAACCACCATTTTCGAAATAGAAACCCCTGTTGGTCGATTCGCCGTAGGTAGGAATCACAACTCCGGAACGCTGCCCCGAATTATTTGGGAAAAGCCCAAAAGGCACTGCTATCGGCGTGGGCACACCTTCGATGGCCAGGTAAGCCGGCCCGGTAACGATCTTATTATCCGGTATCACTTTTGATTTTCGGAATTTAAAAGCAAAATGCGGATGTTCCTTATTATTACAGGTGGTATAAGATCCCGAACGGATATTGATATTGTCGTTATCCATTTTCTTTACCACATTTCCATGCAAAAATCCCTGACCATCTTCGGTCACCACAGTCTTGATCAAACCCTTTTTGGTGTTGAAGTTATAGGTCATCTCTTTAGCTTCAAAAGTTTGCCCCGACTCAGTAAAAACAGGTGTTCCGATAAGCTTTCCCGTTGAATCGGGAACGCCACGGGCATAAACCTCGTTGCGCTCAAAATTTACTTCAATGTATGCGGCTTCCAACTTGATGTCGCCATAAATTATTACCGCATCGCCATAAAGGTAAACTTTTCGATTGCGCATATCCTGGATGATAGAATCACGGGCCGAGCGCTCTACCAGAAAATCAATAGCAGACTTACTCTTAACTTTTTTTGAAACCGTATCTCTTTTAATAGTACTGTCTTTGAGTCGCATATCAGGCAAATCACGGGCATTTAATACACTGTCGGGCTGCAGACTTAAACTGTCGGTTTGTATTAAAGTATCCGAAACAGGGAATTGAGCAAGGCTATCGGGCAGCTTTAAAGTGTCAGGATATACGAAAAACGGGGCAAAAGCGTTTGTTGAAAGCAGCTTTGCATTGGCATATGATTTTGCCGAAAAGATCAAAACCAGTGCAACAAGCAATAAGCTAAAGGCAGTAGTGACAAAAGGATGTGATTTTGATGCCGACAATGTTATGAATCTGGTTAATTTTGCCTTATGGATTACAGTGTGCAAATATACTTTCAAAAAGCGAATACCCAACGTTACCTGATTCAACGATGGGCGACGCTTTTTGTTGTGGCGTTGTTGCTAATATCTTATCCGACTGAAAGCCTTGCACAGCGCGGCAGCAAAATCCGGACGGTCGTGATTGATCCCGGGCATGGCGGAAAAGATCCCGGAGCCGTTGGTAAGCGCTCCAAAGAAAAAGACATCGTACTGGATGTAGCTTTGCGCACGGGTAATTATATCAAGCAATACCTGCCAGATGTAAAGGTAATTTACACGCGTTCGAAAGATGAGTTTGTTGAATTGCACCGGCGGGC
Source organism: Bacteroidales bacterium (assembly GCA_018399335.1). GTDB lineage: Bacteria > Bacteroidota > Bacteroidia > Bacteroidales > F082 > UBA5536. The sequence continues at coordinate 5,552 of JAGYNM010000116.1, forward strand.
AGCCATCGCCAATCAAAACAATGCCGAC
>JAGYNM010000117.1 GCA_018399335.1 Bacteroidales bacterium
TTTCATTGCAGGCGCAAGTAGGCGATTTGGCGATTTTTTTGCAAAAGGGAGCCATAGAAGTTCATTTTCATCACGAAAAGTATTTTATCGTTCAGCATCATGCAATTCTCTTATTGGAACGCGAGGATTTTCAATAATATGGAATCACTGAAATATTTTGGTTTAAAGATTTTGATTTTAGCTTTTATTTGGGGCTTTCTTGATGCTTGTGACAGTAAATCTACTGAAAATGAGTTAGTTATTACTGATAATTTGATGCGCCATGCACAAATGGTTAAAGCACAACAGTTTGAAGATGGGTTGTTGTTGGAGATTGATTCTCCCTGGTCAGATAAGCCTGAACGATATTTTTTACAAAGTAATGATAATGAACGCGATAATAATTCTGAATCTTACCAAGAAATAAATCTTCCGGTTCGAAAAATTGTCGCATTGTCGTCAACACAATGGGCTCCGCTGCTGGAAATTGGGAAATTCGATCTTGTCCTTGGAATTTCAGAAGCTACTTTTGTTAATGATAGTTTGATGAAATTGCTTCTGAAAACGGGAAAGGTTTCAGAAGTTTTGAAAAACGGGCAGTTGGATTTTGAAAAAACTGTCAGTCTGCGACCTGATATCGTGCTTTATTCGCCTGATCCAACAGGGGCTTCAGAACAACTCGAACGTACTGGTCTGCAACTTTTACCCTGGCCTGATTATCTGGAAAACAGTCCATTAGGGAGGGCTGAGTGGATCAGGGTGCTGGGATGGCTTACCGGGCAAGAAGAAATTACGGAGAAATTGTTTGAAGATACTGAAAAAGAATATTTTAAATTAAAAGCTTTGATTCATGATTCTTTGACAAGGCCGACAATTATGGCCGACAAAGCATTTAATGATCAGTGGTATGTGCCTGGTGGCAGAAGTTATATGGCTACAATTTTTAAAGATGCCGGAGCAACTTATATTTGGTCTGATAATCAAGTCACTGGAAGTGTGCCACTGGATATTGAAACTATCATTTCCAAAGCTGCTGAAGCTGATTTTTGGAGAATTGCTCATGCCAGCGATTCACCTTATTCTTATGAAAAACTAAAACAGGAGAATGAAATTTATGCAGCATTTAAAGCTTTTCAGGAAAACAAAATAATTTTTTGTAATACCTCAAAAACAGCTTATTTCGAGACAAGTCAGTTTCGCCCGCATTTGGTTTTGGCTGATTTTATTGCCATTTTGCACCCAGATTTACTGCCGGATCATAAACCGGTTTATCATCACTTATTAAATCCCAATCCCGATGTCCAGTAGGCGATTATTTATTAGCTTTTCCTTGCTTCTCTTTGGGATTGTTATATTGATGATTGCCAATGTATTATGGGGATCGGTTTTGATTTCGCCGAAATCGGTTTTTGAAGTATTGTTTTTTCAGCATGACACACTTAAAGGTGAATCTTTGATTATTTGGGAATATCGCATTCCGCAACTTATTGTAGCTGTTTTTGCAGGAGCTGGTTTGGCTGTGGCAGGACTTTTATTGCAAACCCTTTTCAGGAACCCATTAGCAGACCCTTCAATCCTGGGGATTAGTAGTGGAGCCAGTTTTGGGGTTGCATTGCTGCTTTTTGTAACAGGAACTTTTGCCGGAACAGCCTTATCCTCTTTGGGTTGGATTGGTACTCTAGGGATTAGTTTATCGGCCTTGGCAGGAGCTATCGTTGTTCTAATCTTTTTAATGGCTGTAAGCTCAAAAGTAAGTCATATTGTCAGTTTGCTTATTGTTGGAATCATGATCGCGTATCTTGCAGGAGCGCTAACAGGACTTTTGCGTTTTTACAGCAGAAAGGAAGATATTCAGGCCTTTGTAATTTGGGGAATGGGAACCTTTTCTGGTGTGAGCCGTTCTCAAATCCCTTATTTTGTTTTGGCTGTCTCAATCGGTTTAGTTTCGAGTGTTTTTTTAGCTAAGCCACTTAATATGTTGTTGTTAGGTGAGCAATATGCTGAAAATCTTGGATTAAATACGCGTTTTGCTACACGATTGATCATTTTATTGGCAGGTTTTCTCACTGCAATAATTACGGCCTATGCCGGACCCATTGCTTTTATAGGGCTGGCTGTTCCGCATATTGCGCGAAGCCTATTCAAAACCAGCGACCATCTGATCTTAATTCCGGCTTCAATGGCCACTGGAATCATTTTAGCGCTATTTTGCAATTTAATTGCAAGATTGCCAGGGATAGAAGGAAGCTTACCCATTAATGCAGTTACTTCACTAATTGGAGCTCCATTTGTGATTGCAGTAATTTTAAGACAGCATCGTTCAAATACACTGGCGTCATGACTGAAATGTTGAAGCTTAAACAATTGCAGATTGGTTATGCAAACCAGGGCAAACTCAAAGGGTCTGTCAGCTTAACTTCTCCCATAGAAGCCGTTGTAAATAAAGGCGAAATGGTTGCACTAACAGGACCAAACGGAGCAGGTAAATCAACTCTATTCAGGACAATTGCCGGATTGCATAGGGCTCTGGGGGGCTTCGTTGAAATTGATGGTAAATCATTGAATACATTGAGTTTACCACAAATGTCTAAATTATTAAGTGTCGTTTTTACTGATCGTATTGCGGATGCTTACCTCAATGTTTTTGATGTGGTTGCAACTGGAAGGTATCCTTATATCAATCAATGGATGAAGATGAGCCGTGCCGACAGACAAATTGTTCATCAAAGCATGGAGATGACTGGGATAGCGCAATTTGCATCACGATTGTTTAGGACTTTGAGTGATGGCGAACAACAGAAAGTATTGATAGCAAAGGCATTGGCACAACAAACACCTTTAATAATTCTGGACGAACCTGCAGCGTTTTTGGATTATCCGAGCAAATTGAATCTTTTGAAGCTTTTAAAACAATTATGCGAGGAAACACAAAAGACCATACTTTTGAGCTCTCACGACCTTGAAATGATACTTCGGCACGTAGATAAATTATGGTTGATGGCGCCAAATTTGCCATTAATAGCTGGTTCACCGATTCAACTCATTGAAAATAAAACTATTGAAAAATATTTTGGAGTAGCCTATGAACTTTAATTGTCTCATTATAAAAACAGATTCCAATGAAAAAGCCTATTTTTCGACTTCCTTACTTTAAGACTTTCTTGTTTATAAACCTCATATCATTAATACTTATGACAGCTTGCAACCCACCCAAACACAAGGTAGATTTAATCGTTCATAATGCCAAAATATATACGGTTGACGCTGATTTTTCAACCGCTGAAGCTTTTGCTGTTGCTAACGGAAAATTTGTAGCAATTGGGTCAAAAGACGAAATTTTAGCTGTTTACGAGTCTAACAAAACCATTAATGCTAATGGAAAAGCAGTATTTCCAGGGTTTATTGATGGTCATTGTCATTTCTTTGGATATGGTGAAAACTTGATAAGGTATGCTGATTTGGCTGGGAGCACTTCGTTTGATGAGATAATTTCAAGATTAAAAGAGCATGCTGCAGCTCATCCATCCGACTGGCTTTTAGGGCGTGGCTGGGATCAAAATCGCTGGTTTGACAAAAGCTTTCCTGACAATAAAATATTGGAAGAACATTTCCCTGGCAAAAAAATATTCTTGATTCGAATCGACGGACATGCTGTTTTGGCCAGTAAATCAGCGCTGGAAGCAGCCGGAATTGATAGCAAAAGTGAGATTGACGGAGGTGAGGTATTGTTACGTCCTGATGGTTCTCCAAGCGGAATTCTGATCGATAAAGCAGAAGAACCTGTAAAGGCTTTAATTCCTTTATTATCTGAAAAAGAGCAGGTTGATGCTTTGCTTGCTGCTCAGGATTCTTGTTTTAGCAAGGGATTGACGGGAGTGGTTGATGCTGGTTTGCCACTTGCAAAAATCAAACTGATCGAAAGGTTGCAGCAGGAGGGAAGCTTGAAAATGAAAATCAATGCAATGCTCGATCCTGACAGTGTAACGATGGGATATTTTATGCCGAAAGGACCACAGTTCGGAGAAAAACTCTCGGTTACTGCCGTTAAAATGTATGCTGATGGAGCCCTGGGTTCGAGGGGAGCCTGGCTTTTGGAGCCATATGATGACGACCCAACAAACACTGGAATAAAATTGCAAACAGATACCTTTTATGAAAATGTTTGCAAACAAGCTTATGATAATGGATTTCAGGTGAATATGCATGCCATTGGCGATGCGGCAAATCGTTATGTGCTCAATCTTTACAGTCGCTATTTGCCTGAAGACAACGATCGCAGATGGCGAATTGAACATGCTCAAATTGTTCATCCTGAAGATTTTAAGATGTTTGGTCAATACAATATTATCCCTTCCGTTCAAAGTACACATGCTACTTCGGATATGCTGTGGGTTCCTGATCGCATTGGAAATGAGCGTATCAAAGGTGCTTATGCACAAAATCAATTGCTAAGTCAAAATGGTTGGCTGGTAAACGGGACAGATTTTCCCATCGAGGATATCGATCCTTTGAAAACCTTTTATGCTGCTGTTTTTAGGAAAAATTTGGATGGCTTGCCTCAACAAGGTTTTCAGATGGAGAATGCACTCAGTCGCGAAGATGCTTTGCGCTCCATTACCTTATGGGCAGCCAAGGGAAATTATGAAGAATCAATTAAGGGAAGTATCGAAGTGGGGAAAGCTGCTGACTTTGTAATTTTAGATACTGATATTATGAATGCGCATGAAGAACAAATACTTGACACAAAAGTTAACTTGCTCAGTGTTTCAGGCGAAATCGTTTTTGAGTAATAAAAAAAGAGGCCGCCAAAAGGCGACCTCCCCATCATGAAAAAACCAATTGAATCCGGTTTTGTGAACCGGATTAATTGGTGAGCCAGGCTATTATACTGTCGTCATCTGGGCTGGTTCGAGGTTTCAAAACCTTTACTAAATTACCCTTTTCATCTATCAGGTATTTTTGAAAATTCCAGCTTACACTTGAATCTTCAAAGCCGTTTTTCTCTTTATCAGTAAGCCATTGATAAAGCGGATGCATATCATCACCTTTCACCGAAATTTTTGACATCATCGGAAAAGTAACGCCATAATTCAGCGTGCAGAAATCCTTGATTTCTTCCTCAGTACCAGGTTCCTGGTTCATGAAATTATTGGCAGGAAATCCAATGATCACAAAATCTTTGTCGCCATAGGTTTTGTAAAGCGCCTCAAGTTTTTCATACTGAGGTGTTAAACCACATTTACTAGCCGTATTTACAACCATTACTTTTTTGCCTTTCAGACTTGATAATGGAAAATCCTTACCGTCAATATCCTTAACTACAAAATCGTGGAAATTTTGTTGCGCAACGACGCTGGATGCTGAAAATAGAATTAAGAAGATAAAAGTGAGTGTTTTCATTGTTGTTGATTTAATGGAAACTAAACAAGCTGCAAAAGGAATTGTTTTTGAAAAGGATTAATTTTCTATGATTAGCTTTGTTGGCAGAAAGCTTTGCATGGTTTTCGTAATTTCGCGCAAAACTCATCAGGATGCCTTTACCCCGGCTAAAGCCT
>JAGYNM010000118.1 GCA_018399335.1 Bacteroidales bacterium
ATAAATCGGGCCTGGCAGGCTGTGGGTTGCCAATCTGATCAACAGGACGCGGCAGTGTGAATCCTGCAGAATCAACCAGCTCCCATTCGCTCATGCGATCATCAATATCTTGCAACTGAAAGCGTGCGCCCCATTTTAACACCTTACGGTTTTTAACCCAGGTGCCTTGGTGATCAATATTCAATACAATGGCATCAAAATAATTTCGTGCATGGTCAATAAAAGTTCCAACACCCTGAGCCTGAATTACATTTCCAAATTGTTCACTGCCAAGAGAAGTCTCTAACCTGCCGATCCAGTATTGTCCCTGAATGTCATAAGTTTCTGTTTCTACTGTGCTGTATGCGGATGCTGTTAGCCTCAGATCAAGGTTTTTATGTGGTCGGTGAATCAGTGATAATGCCCCCATTCCGGTTGAATAATTATCTACCTCCTGACCGTCAAAATAAATATTTAACCGGTAGGCTTCCTGAAAGGTCCCAAAATCAGTTTGCCGACTTTCAGGAATAAGCTGATACTTATTTCTGGAGTAATAAGCCAGTGCGTTTAGTTCCCATTTTGGGTTGAATGTATAGGTTACAAAGCTTTGAATGTCAGTAAAATCTGGTCTGTAAGCTCCTTTGGTTTCTAATGCGTTCAGAATGTAAGAGGTGGTTTTGTAGCGTGCTCCAAGCAGGTAAGTAAATTTGTTTTTGCTGCCTTCAACATGCATTTCTGCTCCGAGCAAACTAAGCGATAGCGAAGCAGCAGTTTCGTCCGGTCTTTTGTAGGTAATATCTAATACCGACGAAAGTTTGTCGCCATATTCAGCTGCAAATCCGCCGGCCGAAAAGGCTATGGAAGATACCAGCCTGGAATTCAGAAAACTGAGACCTTCCTGCTGTCCCGATCGGATAAGGAATGGCCTGTAAATTTCAATGCCGTTTACATACACCAGATTTTCATCAAAGTTTCCGCCTCGCACAGTGTATTGTGAACTAAGCTCATTATTCGACGAAACGCCAGGCAAAGTTTTAATCAGGTCTTCGATGCCACTTCCAACCGTGGGCAAAAGTGCTGCCTGGCGCGGATCGAGCCTGATAAGTGTGCTGGTATTGATACGCTGGTCAACAACTTCTGCGGCCGGAAGATTTGTTGAAACAGATCGAAGCAGGATGTCGTATGTAATATTTTTTCCGGCCTCCGGGCGAAGTGTTTTAGTATGTGACTGATACCCTATAAAACTGAAAACCAAATCGAAAGTGGTGTCAGCAGGAACCATAAGCTTGTATCGTCCGCGGTTATTGGTTGTAGTTCCTCCTGGCAAACCCTTCACCGCTACATTAGCCAGTTCAATGCCATTTCCTCTTTCGTCTGTTACCTTGCCCGAAACACTTACCTGCTGCTGAGCAAACAAGAGTGAGGGTATAAACGCAAGAAGAAATAAGAAGTGGTTAAAGATAGTTTTCAATGGTTCTTAACTGTCAGAGGTTTTCACATATTAACCTTAATAACTCTTTTAAGGAAAAAATATTTCGCTGATTTCATTCGGATGCATAAAAAAAGCCGCTGCGAAAAGTTCACAGCAGCTTCAAATGCTTTTCTTTATTTATAATTACCTGCGATAGAGATGACCCTGGTCACCTGCATCCACCATTGCATTATAAATCCCTTTTTTGTTGATGGTGCGCAATCCGGCAGCAGAAACTTTAAGGGTTACCCATTCTTCAAGCTCGGGCACATAAAAACGTTTGATGTGCAGGTTGGGCTCAAAAGTGCGTTTGCTCTTCTTGTTGGAGTGTGAAACCTTATTTCCGGTGATCACTTTCTTTCCTGTTATCTGACAAATCTTTGACATGGCGCTTTCTGTTTATAAATGGTAAAACCCCTCAAAAAGGGAGTGCAAAATAAATGATAATTTTTGGATTACACAAATGCTTCTGAAAAAAAATATTAGTATATTGAATATGAGTGCGGTAAAAAAGCAAAATAATTTTACAAACGGCAATTTTCCTTTCATCAGATTGCATAGAGAACCTGTTTTAAAAAAGCAAAATTGATTTAGCTTATTTTTATTCAGTCTAAATAGTAAAGATGCTTATTTTTGCACACGATACAATGAAGATTTTTATTTAACTCAACATAAACCGAAAGCTATGGTAATTGAAGCACAAAAAGTTGGCATTTTGAGCTATCAGATTAAAGTAAATAACGACTCTGGCGAAGTGCTGGAAGAAGCAACTATCGATAATCCGCGTACGATGCTTTTTGGTACAGGTCGCGTGATGCAAAGTTTTGAAAGTCGCCTGGTTGGCCTGAAATCAGGCGATACCTTCGATTTCGTAATTGAACCTGAAGAAGCATTTGGCACCTTTAGAGATGAGCTGGTGATGGATATCCCAATGGGTGCTTTTGTGGTGAACGGCGAATTAAAATCCGACAAGCTAAGTGTTGGAAATACCGTACCAATGATGGATAGCGATGGCAATCCTTTCGATGGAAGAGTAATCGCTATAAACGGCGAAACCGTGAAAATGGATTTTAACCATCCGCTAGCCGGAAAGTCGTTACACACTTTTGGTCAGGTGCTCAATGTGCGCGAAGCTACTTTTGAAGAACTCAATCCTGCACCATCAGGTTGCGGTTGCGGATCGCACAGCGACAGTTGCTGCGGAGGCGGCGGACACAGTCACGATCATCATCATGAAGATGAAAGCTGTGGGGTGTGTGGTAATCCCCCCGAACTTCAGGGACAGGGAATTGGAAGTTGTCAATGCACTTAAAAAAAAAGACCGGAATAAGCAATCCGGTCTTTTTTTCTCCATCAGTTCATCCTGCATAGGGCATGTTACCCGATTAAATTTTTGCTGTCGCCTTTTTCTTCTATAAGCGGTGCAGTTTTAATTGCGTGAATCAAAGCAGCTACCCCAAGTAATGCAAAGGATGAAATTACAATAATAGCGATCATGACAGCAAATTTTAGAACGTTTGTTAATTAACTATTTAATTAACGTTAACAAAACTATATTATTTTTTTTGAATTGCAAGTGTTTTTCAGTTATCGGTGCGATTTAGAAAGATTCCAAACAATTGTTTGTTAAACCAATATCAATTAAAGGCTACTGTTTTCGATAAAAAAAATGCCTTTTCTACAGGTGAAACAACTGTAATTATGCAGCCTGACAAAGCAAACAGGAAGCTTTTTTTTACCAAAATTTGGAGGAGTAGCATACAAGCGGCCACTTAAAATAGCATTGGTGCTTGGGATGATTTGCTATATTTGCCTAGCCGAGATAAGCACTAATCATTAAAAAACATACTGCAAATGACTCCTTCGCGACCTGATTTTCTCAACCGGAAATTTACCTTTAATGATACCGCTTTTACAAGTTTGATGAAAAGGCGTATTTATCATGTGCTTTTGATTTCTTCGGTTTATGATGCTTTTATCCTGGAAGAAGATGGTCGTATTGATGAGCAAATATTTAATGAATACGTATCTCTTAACCTGCGTTACCCGCCCGGATTTATTTTAACCAGTAACCCAAATGAGGTTAAGACCATTCTGAAGAATGAGAAGATTGATCTGGTAATTGAAATGCTAAGTGCCGAGGATAAAGGCACTTACAAATTGGCTGAGCAAATTAAAGCTGATTATCCTGAAATTCCTATTGTAGTTCTTACACCATTTTCGCGCGAACTTTCATTAAAGATCGACAGAAATGAGCTTAAGGGGATCGATTATGTATTTAACTGGCTGGGGAATGCGGATATTTTGCTGGCGATAATCAAGCTTATTGAAGATAAAATGAATGCCGAGCACGATATTGTTGATATAGGCGTGCAGTGCATAATTTTGGTTGAGGATTCGGTTCGTTTTTATAGCAGCTACCTGCCCAATATCTACAAAATCATCTTTAAGCAATCCAAATCGTTCATGACCGAAGGTCTCAATGAGCACCAAAAGATGTTGCGGATGCGCGGGCGGCCTAAAATTTTGCTTGCTACAACTTATGAAGAAGCTATCGAGCTTTATAAAAAATACAAGCAAAATATTCTCGGAATCATTTCAGATATTTCCTACACCCGCGAAGGACAATCAGATAGCCAGGCAGGTATCAGGCTGTGTAAAGTAGTCAAAAAGAACGATCGCTATATGCCTTTGCTGCTGCAGTCGTCTGATGCCAAAAATGAAGAAATCGCCAAAGAGATCAAAGTTGGTTTCATTAATAAAAACTCCAAGACTTTATCCATTGAACTGCGCCGGTTTATCAAAGAATATTTTGCATTTGGCGATTTTGTTTTTAAAGATCCGGAAACCCATCAGGAAGTGATGCGCGCTGCTGATCTTAAAGCGCTTCAGGAAAAGATTTTTCAGGTTCCGAATAATGCTTTGCAGTATCATATCGAACGTAATCACTTGTCGAAATGGTTGCGTGCCCGCGCTCTGTTTCCTTTGGCTGATTTGTTTAAAATGTTTGCCCCTGAGGATTTTCAGGATTGCGACGACATCAAACGTTTTGTTTTTGATGCGATAGCGAATTTCAGGCTTAACAAGGCCCGTGGCGTTATTGCCGAGTTCAACCGCGAAAGTTTTGATGAGTATTTGTCCTTTACCCGCATCGGGCAGGGATCAATTGGAGGGAAAGCCCGTGGTTTAGCTTTTTTGGATTCTTTGATCAAGCGTAATAGATTGAATGATAAGTTTGATGGAATTACCATTGGAATTCCGCGTACGGTAGTGCTTTGCACAGATGTTTTTGACGATTTTATGGAGGAAAACAACCTCTATACCATCGCTTTATCTGATGAAGCTACGGATGAGGAAATTTTAAATCAATTTATTGAAGCCCGGCTGCCATTCCGCATTCATGAGGATCTGTATACCTTGATTTCCGTTATTCGCAATCCTATTGCAATCCGTTCTTCAAGCTTGCTCGAAGATTCACACTATCAGCCATTTGCAGGTATTTATTCGACTTATATGATTCCGGTTGTCGAAAATGATGAGCGCACCATGATCAAAATGCTAAGCAATGCGATTAAAAGTGTTTACGCTTCGGCATTTTTCAAAGACAGCAAAGCTTATATGACGGCCACCAAAAACATGATCGACGAAGAAAAGATGGCTATTGTAATGCAGGAAGTCTGCGGAAAACGCTACAACGACCATTATTATCCTGCCTTATCAGGTGTTGCCCGGTCGATAAATTTTTACCCCATACCTCCCGAAAAGTCAGAAGATGGTATTGCGAATATTGCATTAGGGCTTGGTAAGTTAATCGTTGATGGTGGACAAAGCATACGTTTTTCGCCTAAATATCCTGGGAAAGTGCTGCAGACTAGTCAGCCTGATCTGGCCTTACGCGAAACGCAAAAGGTGTTTTATGCCTTAAATATGGATCCGAACAGCTTTCAGCCTACAGTTGATGAT
>JAGYNM010000119.1 GCA_018399335.1 Bacteroidales bacterium
AGGTTTTATTAATACTTACACACGCTTCTTGGCGCACCGAATTTCCGCTGATTAAGCTAATTTTCGCCAATGATGAATTCGTGGTCATTGGATTGATTCGCGGAAATTAGCGGATAATATTAACCACAAACACCAAGGATTTTCACGAAGGAAAACAAAGGAAAACCAGACAAATCCTTTGTGCGACTTGGTACTCTGGCGTCTTAATAACAAAAACATTTGAATTTGTGATTTCCCCTTGTGAATATCCCTTCATAACTTTTTCTCCATCTCCATACGGTATTTTTTATTTTTAGCCCTGCTTAAAACTTTACAATATGGAAATCAAAAAAGCAGTCAAAAAGCAGATCAAATTACTCCGGGAATCACTGGACAAGAATGTTTTGGCTTTGGGGGAGATCGCGTTTCTGAACGGGGCCTGCCAGATCCTTTCGCAGTCGCAGCTTATGTATGAGTTGCTGGTGAATACGGAAGATGCGGATGAGGTGCTTGAGTATGCCTTGCTGATAGAAGGGGAAACAGGCGCTATCAGTCCTGCGGTTAAAAACAAGGCCGTTGAGTGGGACAGCCATGCTTATGCCTGTCTTTTGCAGGTGGAGAGCGAGCTGCACCTGCTCGATCCGGGCACGCATGTGGAACATAAAAAATATACCCGCAAGGGAATGATCCAAAGGGTGCTGAAGGAAAGAAGGCAAAAGGCCGACAGTGCCGAATACCACATCCAGTGGGCGGATAACATTTACGGTGATCATGTCCTTACCAATGAAAGAGGGGTGAAGTACATTGTTTTTTTGCGTGATTTTGAAAAGGAAACCGGCTACAGCAACAGCATGGATTCCAGGATCAACAAACTCGGAACCACCAAGCATATCATGTATGCTTTCGATCAACTGAAACAAAACAAATCCCTTTACAAGCGCCTCAATAAAACCTTCCCCTTTATCGAGATCTATTGCGACCCGCTGAACGATTATAAAATAAGCTGGTATTTTCCCCATGAGCTGCCCCTGGAAGAAAAACTGCTGATCTCACGGTATTTCAAAAAATCCCGTTTTATCGCGGATGAAGACGCCCTGAGCCTGCTGCCTTTTATGAAGGATATCTACGGAAACAAAAAGATACGCGTGCGTCCGGAGGTGCAGGAGAAGCTGGAAAATGCTTTCGACGAGCATATGATGCGGGAACTGGAAAAGAAACACCAGCCGGATTTCAGCAAACTGAAAATAGAACTTTTTCCCTATCAAATGGAAGGCATTGCATTCGCGCTTTTCCGCAAGGCTGCCATCATCGCCGATGAAATGGGACTGGGAAAAACCCTGCAGGCCATCGGTACGGCCATCCTGAAAAAGGAGATTTTCGGTTTCAGGAAAACCCTGGTGGTTTGTCCGGCCTCTTTAAAAGAGCAATGGAAAAAGGAGATCGAAAAGTTCAGCGATGAAAATGCTTTGGTTGTGCAGGGCTTCCCGGATGAAAGGGTTGAACAATACAAAGACGAAGATCATTATTTTTTCATCGTGAATTATGAAATGGTGATGCGCGACCAAAGGCTGATCAACAAAGGCGGCTTCGATTTCCTGATCCTGGATGAGGCCCAGCGTGCCAAAAACTACGAAACCAAAACCGCCAATTCGCTGAAAAGGCTGGAGGTGAAACACAAGCTGGTGATCACGGGCACACCCATCGAAAACCGACTGATCGATATTTTCTCCATTATGGGCATACTCGACCCGCATTTCCTGGGGCCGCTCTGGGAGTTCTCCTACCAGCATTGCCTGTTCGATCCGCTGAGGTACAACAAGATCAACGGCTATTACAACCTGAAAAGCCTGAACAAGAAACTGGAGAAGATACTGATCAGGCGCGAGAAGCGAAAAGTGATCGACCAGTTGCCGAACATACAGCAGTTGAACATACCGGTACATTTATCGCCCCTGCAGGCCGATTACCATGCTTCCTATGCCCGGGGCATTGCGCAGATATTGAGAAAAAGATACCTGACGCCCTTCGATATGCAGCGCATGCAATTGCTGCTGGCCAATATGCGCATGGTTTGCGATTCGACTTACCTGATTGACGAGGAAACCAACGAATCGCCCAAACTGGAGGAATTACAGTATGTGTTGCTTGAAAAGCTGGACATCAAAAACACCCCACGCAAGATCATCATTTTCTCTGAGTGGATCAAAGTGCATAAACTGATCGGAAAAATGCTGCGGGAGAACAACATCGGTTTCGTGGAGCTGAGCGGAAAGATCCCGGTGAAATCCAGGGGCGAGCTGATCAGGAAATTCGAGGAGAACGATCAGTACAAGGTATTTCTTTCCACCGAAGCCGGAGGTTCCGGGCTGAACCTACAGGTGGCCGATATTTTGATCAACTTCGAGCTGCCCTGGAACCCGGCGAAGAAAAACCAGCGCATTGGCCGCATCGACCGCCTGGGACAGAAAAGCAATAAACTCACCATTTTCAACTTCATTACCAAAAACTCCATAGAGCAGCAAATTGCTTCCGGTTTGCTGGTCAAGCAAAGTCTGTTCGATGGCGTACTGGGCGAGGAGGCCGCCCGCGACATGGTGGATTTCAGCACCAAAGGACGCTCCCAGTTTATTGAGCAGTTAGAGGAGTTTGTGAGCGGAACGGAAAAGGCAGATAAGCCAGAGGAGGAGGAAATGCAGGAGGAAATCCCCACGGAAGCGGAAACTTCAAAAGAAGTTACTGAACAGGGTGAACTGGATTTTTCAGGTGATGAAAGCGCGGAAACGAGTCTGCAGGAGGAAGGCCCGGAAAGCAGGCCCAAACAAAGCCGCGTGGCAGCCAAAGAGATGGAACAGGTGATGAACCACGGCATGCAGTTTTTATCCGGTATGTTCAAAATGTCGACCGGTAAAGAGCTTGGGATGGAAAACCAAAGCATCAGCATTGATGAAAAGACCGGGGAGGTGGTGATGAAGTTTAAGCTTCCAGGTTGATAGAAGCACCAAATCACAAGCACCAAATCCCAAAACTTGTCCGCCTTCTGGCGGATAATGACCAATGACCAAATAACATAAATTCCAAACACGAAGCGCAACAGTTTTGTTCCATAATCCAACCGCTCCGCGGTTGCTGGGCAGGTCTGGCTTATGTTTTTACTACATTAAACCAATCGCTCCACGATTGTGGGGACTGCTGTTTAAAGTAAGCCGGATAATTGAAAATGGGAATCAGTTTGCAATCAATATAACAAATCAGTATGCATGCAGAGAAGAAGCGCGGAGCGCTTCGTTTATTGTAGCAAAGTATGATCAGGGATGTACTATCAACACCGTAGGTGTTGGATTATGAAGCAACAAAACGAGAAAACTCCAAATCACAAGTACCAAATCCCAAAACTTGTCATTTGGGGTTTGGGATTTCATCAGAAATACTTGCATTTTCACCATATATATATTAAATTCGCATTTCGCGAATCGCGAATTAAAAAATAATATGAAAAAGCATAATGGTATGCGGCCCCAGGATATAGTAGTTTTGTTGAAGGTGATAGCTTTACAAGACCGAAACTGGCGGATCATAGATCTTGCCAACGGACTGAAGATAAGTCCCTCGGAAATATTCGAAGCATTGAACCGGTGTAAGATTGCCCGCTTAATCGATCAGAGCAAAAAAAAGGTCCATCTGCTCTCATTTATGGAATTTCTCCAATATGGTTTGAAGTACGTATTTCCCGTTCAACCGGGTGCTATTGTAAGGGGTATACCCACAGCTCATTCCGCTTCCCCTTTGAGCGAACATATTTCTTCCGGCAAGGAAGCATTCGTCTGGCCTTATGATTTGGGAAATTCACGTGGGCAGGCAATTGAGCCATTGTATAAAACCATCCCGGAGGTGGTAGAGGAAGATCCGCTTTTTTATGAGTTAATAACTTTAAGCGATGCCATCCGTGTAGGAAAAGCAAGGGAAATAAATCTGGCAATGGGAGAAATTGAAAAACGATTGCGACATGCACAGCCCGAATATTAAAATGCTAAAAACAGTAGCCGCAGGCCTGGGAGATTTAAAGGATAAAGTTGTTTTCGTGGGTGGGGCCGTTGCTGAACTATACGCCGAAGACCCGGCAGCTTCTGACATCCGGCCTACTCTGGATGTAGATTGTATTATTGAAATGAGCAGCAGAACAAAGTATGCAAAACTCGAAGAAGAATTGCGTGCAAAAGGATTTTCCAATGACAACAGTCCTGGGGCATCAATATGCCGCTGGATTTATAAATCATTGAAAGTGGATGTTATGCCAACCGATGAGAAAATTCTTGGCTTTAGCAATAAGTGGTATATTGAAGGAATCAAGAATAAGATTAAAAAAGATATTGATAAGGATTCTTCAATTTTTATTTTCTCACCTGTGTACTACCTGGCTGCAAAACTTGAGGCGCACAAACATCGCGGTGGAAAAGATATCAGGCAAAGCCATGATTTTGAAGATATAGTTTATTTGCTTGACAACTACCCAAACATCCTGGAAGATATTGACAACGAGATCAGCCGCGTAAGAAACTACCTAAAAAAAGCCTGTACAGTGTTACTCAATAATCCAAACCTCAACGAAGGTATCGAAAGCGCGTTGCCTTATGGATCGGGAGAACAAAGAGTACTGATGATCAGGAATATAATTGAGAGGCTTGGAAAATATTGAAGATGAAAAAACCGGGAAGCTCCCATATGGAGAAGCACCAAATCCCAAGCATCAAATCCCAAATAAATCACAGTGACCGAAATTTCAATGACCAAAATCCCCGGCGCTAAGAATGTTTGGGATTTCGATCATTGAGATTTGGAAATTATTTGATATTTGTTATTTGGTGCCTGGAATTTTTTAGTCAATAATATTCCCTTCCAGGTATTCAGTCCGGCGTTGAATTCATAATCCAACCGTTCCACGGTTATTGGATGGGTTCAGACTATAATTTTGTTCTCCTGATGGGATGATGAGAACAACGAAAACCACCACCCAACTGTGTAACGGCATCAAAGGGTATACTTATTACCTCAATACCTCTTTTGGTAAGCTCCTTTTCGATGTATTTAAAACGATCATCAATGATCACGGTACTCTGATCGAGCACAAAAACATTACATGCAACCTTTTTGGCGTCTTCCAGGGGAACCTCTATAAAATCCCAGTTTTTTAGGGATTCTGGCAATTCATCTACGAAAGCATCCGGGCATCTAATGCCCAAACCTGGTCTTATCAAAGAAAGTACACAATCGAGGTGTTGAAAATATTTGATCTCTATTTTGTGCACTCTGTAT
>JAGYNM010000012.1 GCA_018399335.1 Bacteroidales bacterium
GCTGTTATTGAAAGGACTCACCTGCACTTCATCTGCTAAAACAGGAAAATCAGCCTGCAGTTCCTCATTGTGATAATCATGAACCAGCGACCAATAGTAGGGGCCTTCACCTCCATCAGCACTGAGCTGGGCTTCAAGAGGTTCGTAAAGTTTTAGCGCAGGCAGCGATTCTTCGTCAATCACAACGGGATCAAAGTTTATGGTTGCATCGATGGTAAGCATAGTAACACCATTATTAACTATTGGAACATCAGATTCGGCGCACACTATTTCGGAAGGAATACTGGTGTAATCCATCAAAGAAAATGAATTAACAGCGCCAATACTCTGACTCAAAGGATCGTTCTCGTGAACAATCAAAAAATACCTGGCCTGCTGTCCCGGCTCCAGATGCATCAGAAAAGCGTTCATATCCAAGCCAAATTCGAGACCAAGCACGCCATTGTTTCCCTGCATAGCCATGCATCCACCCTGAAAATCAAAGATGGGATAATCCAAAACATATTCAGGTTCAGTAGCCTGCATATCTGTTGACATGCCAACACTCACTTTCAATTTATTGCGGCAGTTGTGATTCAGATGAACCTTAGCAGCAATTTTTGGCTCGTGGTTTTCCTTCACATCTACAATGGCAACAAGGTTATCCCAGATACCTCCCTGCTGAAAACCGTCTGCCACAGATTTATAGGTCATATAAGAGAAGCCATCGTCACCCCAACCCGAAATTGACCCGTAAGTATTAGCCATTTTGAAACCACCAATTTCCCAGTCTTTTATATCCACCACACCATCCAGGTTGATGTCGATATGATTGGTGTATTGTCCGTCGTTGTTGTAATCCCAGCGGATAGAGTCGTTATAGCCAACGATAGTCATGGCGTGATTGGGCGAATTTCCCCACTGAATAATCACGTGTTTGCCAGCTTCGGGTGTTCCTTCGGGAAGAGTAAGCGGAGGATAACTGAAATTAGCATAAAAAGTAGCCATTCCTCCTGGCATCTCGCCATTTCCATGGTCGTAAATCCAGTTTTTTAGTGTTTGCAATCCTTCCTCTGTAGCTGTTTTAATGGAATAAACCTGATGGATTCGGTTGTGCATGCCATTAAAATAGGCATCATAGCCACTTATCCAGCGTGAAGGACCGCCTTCGGCCATTCCACCATAATCTGCTACATTAGGCGTTCCCACATGTTTTATAATCTCAAAAGTTTCATAGTAGTTTACGCCTGCATCGCTCCCATTATTCAAAAAATTATAGGTAAAATGTGTAGGGTATTGGTTTTCGGGCAAACTTCCGTTCACATTTCTGATTCGGTTCATTTCGTAGGTAAACATAATACCAATGCTGGAAGCCTGACCGCATTCGAGACCTACCTGAGCCACCAAAGGCCTGAAATAATTATAGGCAGAGTTATCCACCACATCGGGCAAGGTGCGGCGCAAGGCTTGCTGACTGAGCGAAAATTCCGGCAACTGCGAAAGCATGGTTTTATCGTATTCCGACATAGGCGGCAACTGATCTGCTGTTTGCTGTGCCGTAATGCTGATACTTGCAATCAGAAGCAAAAGGCTATAGAAATATTTCATAATTTTATCTGGTTGAGGTTGAATAATTAGCTCATTATAAATCGTCTACTTGCTGCGGAGCAAAAATATAACTTATCATATTAGCTCCCATCCGCAATGCTTTTAAGCGGGTTTCTTCGGAATCGTTATGCACCCGTTGATCTTCCCAGCCATCTCCTAAATCGGTTTCATAAGTGTAGAGGCACACCAGCCGTCCTTCGTAAATCAATCCGAAAGCCTGTGCTGCTTTGTTGTCGTGCACATGAATTTTGGGAATTCCATTAGGAAATTTAAAGGCTTGGTTATAGATGGGATGCGAAGTAGGGAGTTCAATAAAATCCAGTTCAGGAAACACCTTTTTCATTTGCGGCCTGATGTAGGCATCCATACCATAATTATCGTCTATATGCAAAAAGCCTCCTGCAATGAGGTAATTGCGAAGGTTTTGTGCTTCGTCGGCGTCAAAAATCACATTACCATGCCCCGTCATATGGACAAATGGATAATTGAAAATAGCCTGATCAGCAGGCTCTACCGTTGCAATTTGTTCTGCGAAGGCTGTTCCCAATTGTTCGTTACAAAATCGCGCCAGATTAGGCAAGGCCGTCGGATTGGCATACCAATCGCCGCCTCCGCGGTATTTCAGGAGCGCTAGCTGCAGGTCCTGTGCCTGAACGGCAAACGAAGCAAATACTAAAAACAGAATTGTGAATACCCTCATTGCATTTGATTTATAAGTTGAATCGTGTGAACTGCTGCCACACCAGCTGTTTCAGTACGCAAACGGGAGGCACCCAGGCTTACCGGAACAAAACCAGCTACTTTCGATTCTTCAATCTCTTCACGACTAAAATCACCTTCGGGTCCGATGATCACAAAGGTGTTTTGTCCGGGCACAGCAGCTTTGACGAGTGTTTGCGTTACTCCCTCATCGATCCAGGCGATAAAACGATCGCCCTCAAAAGGATACTGAAAAAGTGCTGATAATTTTTGGACATCGTAAAGCTTAGGCAAGCGTGATTTAACATGAGACTGTTTCACGGCCGCGATGACAACTTTGAGTCGTTCCAGTTTGTCTTCTTCTGCGCCTGAAATGGAACACCAAAAGATAAACTTTATCCACTCCTATCTCGGTAGCTTTCGAGAAACCATTCCAGCCGATCTGCGCGTTTCTTTTTTTTTTTTGCTGGAAGGGCAATGCCAATGCTAAGCTTAAAAAGGCGCTGCCAGTGATCGTAAACTTAACTCCCTGTTAATCAGCTTGCAAATGGATGTGCATCGACCATTACTGCATCGTAAAATTGTTTTGCCGTTAGTAATCCTCAAACGCATCTCCAGGTTTCATCCTCAGTACTTTAATACAATGCGCCGTTGATTCATCTTCCGACAGACTGAATAAACCCGTGGCGAGCCCGGGATCAAAGGCCAGGTGCATAGCAGTATTAGATTTTTCTCAGACAGCAATCATTTTTTGATACCTCCTGAAATCGGGTAGATCAGAAGAGACATCACTCCTGAACCTCAACGATTAAGACTAAATGCTCATGATTAAATGAACAACTTTCAATGCATTAACAGACATGAACGATTAGAAACGAAAATCTTCGATGTGAACTGAATCAGAGACTGTTCCAAAAGGGTGTCAAAGCCACCCACTTTTCCTCAATACCCGGAAACTCCTCAAACCATACCTTGAGATAAGCTTTGTCTGATACTGATGCTGACTTTTTCTTTTTCGAGGAAGTGCTTTTGATAATAGACATCCAGTTTTTAATTCACACAAATGGCTCTTCAGGGGGTTTTAAAGCCAAGCCCCTTCGTTGGCTCTGAAATAGGCAAAAGGACGATAACATTTTGTTCATCAGGTTTTAATACCAAGAAAAATTCCGAATGATCCATGCCCAGTTGAGTCATTGCGGTGAAGGGCGGGCATCCGGTTGCCACTCGACGATCGAACTGCTTTCCTCATGGAATCATAGCGCAAAGGCCGACCGGTAATCATGAATTTCGTATTCAAGTCGATGGGATGATTATGGCAGGTATTACGGCTATGGATTTGGCCAAAATAAGAAAGAGATGCGGTTCTTGTACCAGGGCTGTTGTCTATGGCTATCAAAAAGGAAGTTTCGCCAAGCGCCTGACTGGTATAATGCGCTGAGTTGATAAAGTCTTCGCGCTGGGCCATTGACTGTTGCCCATCGGAAAACCAGGGCGAATGAACCCAAGCGTAAAACTGTGCCGCTCGGGCAGCGTTTAACTGACGGCATGCTACCAAGGCAACAGAAAGAATCAGTAACTGAGTTTATTCAGGGAAATTCTTTTTTGAAACGTTCTTTCCTTCAACAAGGTCAAACTCATTATATATCAGCAAGAAAGACATACCATAGATCAGCTTTTCGCCCGCCAAAAATAAAGTTGGTATGATAAGCCTCCTCATTCCAAAAGTCTGATCATGCCTGGCAGGGAACCATATTTTTCGATGATTGGTAATGGTTGTAATTAGTGCTCCGGCATGCCTGGCAACATATGATCCACGCCTCGCTGTGTGTGGCATCATCATTATACCGCCAAAAGTCTGTAAACAGCAACCTTCCTGTTCCACATTGAAATTTGGGTGATGCCGTCACCGCCTGTGGCAATCAGATCATGGTGACCAGCTTTGCTGTAAAGGCACAACAATACTTGGTTTTATACCTTCAGAATGGAAATCGTGCTATCGCAATCTGTATGATGGGCTCATCAACCAGGCTTGTTTGGCCACCATCCGGTAAGCAGAAAAGACTTTCCGTATAAAGCTTTGTGCATCCAGTGCCTACCATCAGGTTATAGCCGATTAACAGCAACAATATTCCAGGATGTTATGATTGCCGAAATAAGCCGCACTCGTGGTAATGTATTTCGGCGGCAAGCCTCCCACGCCTTAAGATGAACAGAACCAACCAAATCGGAACGTTCCATAAAAGCGCAATGGATTTGCCTTTTGCTGCGGGAAAGCCAAATTTGAACCACCGCTTATAAACCCAGAATAAAACTACCGAAATCGAGATCCAGGTAGCTACAAGCAAAATAAAAACACTATTGCTCACCGAATTAAAAACCTCATCCGGATTTTGCAGGTAGGCAAGTGCTTTGTAAGATAATTTGGTTTTCCATTCGCCATAAAGACCAGTTTCGCCCAGCACGATCAGGCTGTAGGTTAACAACACTAAAAACACATAAGTATTGATAATCCACGGCCAGATTTTGGCTGGTTTTAGCAGCGCCAAAACCGAAATAAGCAAAGGAAATAGAAGCAAATAGCCAATTGTGGATAAATCGAGCCAGAAGGCAGCAGCAAAAACCTCGAAAACTTCAGTCAGGGGTATGGTTTCCAACTGCAGCAAAGGCATGTAATAAGTGAGAAAAACAATACGTAACAGGCTAAATACCAGCAGCCAGAAAAGGCTCAGTTTGATAAATTGAAAATGATAATTCAGGCTTTGCATAATCGCTTCAAAAATACGCTATTTGGCGTAATGCCTGTTTTTTTTTCTGTAAGGTGAATCACTAAACAACATTCGCCATCAAAATTCAGGTCTGCGAAATCCTTATCTTTGCAGGCAAAATTCAGTAAAGTGATGTCATTTTCAATTACAGACCAACTCAATAAGCTAAAGCAGGGCATTCCGGATCAGGTAAAACTGGTAGCCGTATCCAAAACCAAGCCCGTTGAAGATATCATGGAGGCATACAAAGCCGGCCAGCGCCATTTTGGCGAAAACAAGGCTCAGGAGATGGAAACCAAGCACGAACAGCTTCCGGCTGACATAGCATGGCATTTTATCGGTCACCTCCAAACCAATAAAGTGAAATACATCGCAGCTTATGTATCACTTATTGAAGCCGTTGACAGTTTAAAGCTATTAAAAGAAATCAATAAGCAGGCCGCAAAAAACGATCGGATTATTCCCTGTCTTCTTCAGTTTCATATCGCAGAAGAAGACACCAAATTCGGCCTCGACCGGGACGAAGCTACTGCCCTTTTGGAATCGGATGTTTTCAAAAAAATGAAAAACATTCAAATTGCCGGGGTGATGGGCATGGCCACTTTTACGGAAGATATGGATCAGGTTCGCAGGGAATTTAAACACCTCAAAGCAATCTTCGACTGGCTTAAATCTGAGTGCTTTTCTGAGGAAGAAAGTTTCAGGGAAATTTCGATGGGCATGTCGGGCGACTATCCTGTTGCCATCGAAGAAGGCGCAACTATTGTTAGAGTTGGCAGTTTGATTTTTGGCGAAAGAAACTATCCCACAACAACCTAAAACATGCTGACGTACATCTTATTCGTTGTTGGTTTTGTGATACTTATTCTGGGAGCTAACTGGCTGGTGAATGGGTCTGTTTCGCTTGGCCTTCGGGCAAATCTTTCGCCTTTAGTAATCGGTTTGACAGTAGTAGCTTTCGGCACCTCCTTGCCCGAATTAGTGATAAATGTTTTTGCCTCTTTAAAAGGAAGCTCCGATTTAGCAATTGGTAATGTATTGGGGAGCAATATCATGAATATTTTTCTGATACTTGGGATAGCATCGATCATTCTGCCGATTCATGTTGAACGCATCTCAATTTACAGGGATATTCCAGTTGGTTTATTTGCCACTTTATTTTTTGGATTAATTGCCAACGGATATTTTATGGGATTTGATCGTGTGATTAATCGTTTTGACGGTATTATCCTGCTGAGCATTTTTGCAGCATATTTGTGGTTTACACTCAAAAAAGGCAAGGGGATAGATATAGATCTGGATGTTGAAAATAAAGAACCGGAGTCCTGGCAAAAAACTATTGGGCTGATAATGATAGGTTTGGCCGGCTTATATTTTGGTGGCGAATGGGTTTCGAGCGGCGCCCTCGAAGTAGCCAAAGCCCTTGGAATAAGCGAAACAGCAGTGGGACTTACGATAGTTGCAGCAGCTACCTCTTTGCCCGAACTTGTTACAGCCATTGTGGCAGCCATGAAAAAAAATATTGGAATTGTGATGGGTAACGTATTGGGCTCCAACATCATCAATCTGCTGGTTGTATTGGGAACCAGTGCAATTATTAACCCGCTGGTCTATCAAACAAGTCTCAATGTAGAGTTAGGAATGGTAATTGCCGCTAATTTGGCCCTTGTTGTTTTAATTTATCTGGGCAAAGGCCTCCGCTTAACCAGATATGAAGGCGCATCACTGATTGTGATCTATGTAGTATTCATCTGGTTTTCGCTTAATTACAATTAACGATCATTATTTTCAAAAAAAAACTAAGGCTTTTTCCAATTAAGCTGCTTTTCTTTTGGGACAACAAAATTACATCTCTCAAGAACAATCAAGGTGCAGCGCACCGGTAATCTTTATGCAAGAATTTCATGTCAGATTCTTTGAAACCCAATAAATCAAAGCAGGAAGATTAGTTTAACAATCACAATTACCATGGAAAATTTTCATGTCGTTCCTACGACGACACCTACTTATCTATCACACATTTTTTATGTTTCGTTTCGATCAAAAAAAAATCCGTACCCAAAAAACTATCAAATTCACATCCAACACCCTATCGAAATCATTTACAATAATTTAGAAATACACAACTAACTTAGATTAATTTTAAATTACCGTTATCTTAATTTTTTTTACCTTTTTCTCAAAAAACACTTGCGTAATTTCAAAAGTCGGCTTATATTTGCAGTCTAATTGGTTGGTTGTTTTTATAAGTTCGAACTTAATGCCCTTGCGGTGTGGATTGTTTTAGTTGTTTTTACGATTCACCTCAATACCGCAAGGGCATTCCTCTTTTTATAGGGTCCCTTCTTAAATATCCCAACTTCCTTCTCCTTACCTGAGATTTTCCGGATTCATCTTAACCATAATGTTTACTTTTGCACTTTCTTAAAAGAAATCACATCGGTGGAGTATAAATTTGAATTCATAAACCAAAATGACAGATTTTGAGCATTTAAAACGCATCGCATCACAGGTACGTCGCGATATCGTGCGTATGGTGCATGCACGTCAATCAGGTCATCCCGGCGGTTCGCTCGGATGTACAGATTTAATGACTTTATTATATTTTGATCATTTAAGAATCAAAGCCCCCGCATTCGATATGAATGGCACAGGCGAGGATATTTTTTTCCTTTCGAACGGCCATATCAGCCCGGTATTTTATAGTGTCCTGGCACGCAAAGGCTACTTTTCAGTGAGCGAGCTAGCTACTTTCAGAGCAATAGAATCGCGCTTGCGTATTATCCATCACACACCAGCGCCCTTCCCGAGGCGGCGTATGTCGAGCGGTTCGCTCGGGTAGGGCTTGTCTGTTATTGATAGGCGCAAATACAAAAAAAGCTCAATAACGATAAGCATTGGCTTTATGTGCTGATGGGTATGCGAACAAGGTGCTGTATCAGGTGTGGAAGCTGCCATGGCGCCGCCGAGCTGAGAAAATCGATAAACATCATCAGCAAGTGATCGATTATAATCACAAACAAATTGATGGCCCTGTGGATGAAGTTATTTACCGTAAGTGATCTCTAAAAGCAGAGAAATACGAAGCCTTTGGCTGGGAGCAATTAAAGATGGCAAACCATATGAAGCACTTTCTGAACAACTCGAAAACTGGTCGCAACAGAATGCTTTATGGTTTCCGCAAATGATTTTGATGGAAAACAGAGATAGACAGGGCGTTGATTTTATGATGTGGAATATATAAATGCAGGCTGCATTGTCTCAATGATGAACAGCTCGAAAAAGCACTATCGCAGCTGGAAGAAACCCTAGGCATTGCTTGAAAATATAGAAATAATGAAGCTATGATACAAAACCATAAAGAGCCACACGCTCAGGTTTTCAAGTGACGGACTCTGGAGCTGGGACAGGAAACGATAAAGTGGTATAACTTGCGCCGATTTAACCTGGATCAATGGAAAATGGATGCCTTCGCAAACGCTTCTTCCTGATCGTTTTTTTCAAACCGAATTGCAGAAGCCAATATGATGGGAATTCGCTGCCGGATGACTATTTGCGAATGATTCCCATTCCCACCGGTACTTTCGGTAAATTTTTCTACCGGAAGGGTTTTCAGGATCAAATCAGGCAATCGATTGCTTAATTAAAAGAATGTCAAAATCTGTGCTGCACGCAGACCTCAATTGCGGTGAAGACGGCGCCACTCCATCAGATTCTGGAAGACATCGGCTGATGCGAATGCTTCCCGGGATGACAGTAGTAGTTCCCCTGGTGATTACAATCAAACAAAGCAGTGTAAGCTGTTATTGGTGGACATAACGGCCCAGTTTATTCGTTTGGACGGCCAAAGTACGAATTTTAGCACTGATCAGCCTTTCGAAATCGGAAAAGCACTTGTTTATCAGGAAGGAGCCGGACGTGAGCATTTTACATGCTACTGGACATCTTGTTGTAGCGCTTCAGGCTTATTGACTTACTAACCCAAAAGGCATTTCGGCCGAGGTGATCAACATCACAACGATAAAACCACTGGATGAAGCTGCCATTCTGAAATCGGTAAGCAAAACAAAATGTCTGATTACGGCACGAAGAACATCAGCTGTTTGGTGGCCTTGGTGAAACTGTAGCCGGATTGCTGGCACAAAACACACCATACCCTATGGAGATGGTAGCTGTGAAGGATGAGTTTGGACAGAGTGGCACACCTGAGCAACTTATGAAACATTATCAACTTGATGCAGCTGCTATCGTAAAGGCCGCTGAAAAAGTACTTTTACGCAAATAAAACGCACGGAATGCCTGCTTAACATGCACCAAAGAATCTATCTGGTTGGCTATATGGGCGTTGGTAAAAGCACCATCGCCCGTAAATTGGCAACCCATCTCAACTGGGAATTGCTGGATTTGGATCATGTTTTTGAAACACGTTATAAAATAAGTATTCCTGACTTTTTTAAACGCTACGATGAAACGCTTTTCAGGAAGCTGGAACGCGCATTATTGCAAGAAACCGAAAGCCTTGAACGTACGATAATCTCCACCGGAGGTGGCACTCCCTGCTATTATGATAATATGGATTGGATGAACGCCAATGGTTTGACGGTTTACCTGAAAATGAGTCCTGGTGGGTTAACAAATCGCTTGATACACGCCAAAAAGAAAAGACCGGTAATCATAGATAAAACGGAAGAAGAACTTGGGCACTTCATAAAAAAACACTTACGGAAAAGGGCAATTTTCTATACCCAATCTGCCATTCATTTTGAAGCTGAATCAGCTGATATTCTGACTTTGGTGGATATCCTAAAGAAACACCTTACAGATTAAGCAGATCGTAATTCAAGCAATACGATATTCTCAACATGTTGTGTTTGCGGAAACATATCTACAGGCTGCACAGCTGTTAGCTTGTATTTTTCATCCAGCATATTAAGATCGCGAGCCTGAGTAGCCGGATTACAACTGATGTAAAGGATTCGCGGTGCCTCCAGTGCCAACAGCTGAGATACTACCTTTGGGTGCATCCCGGCTCGCGGAGGATCTCGTAATGATCAAATCAGCTTTGCCTTGTTCAGCGATAAACGTTTCATTGAGCACAGCAGCCATATCTCCGGCAAAGAAGCGAACGTTTTCAATCTGATTTCGCTTGGCGTTTCGGTCGGCATCCTTTACTGCTTGTTCAACATATTCAATGCCAATATGACTCTACAAAACGAGCAAAATACAAGGCAATTGTTCCGGTGCCGGTATATAAATCGTACACCCTTTCGTCACCATTCAACTGGACCATATCAAAAGCTGCACGGTACAGACGCTCAGCCTGTAAGGCATTCGTCTGATAAAAAGAAACCGGACCAATTTCAAACTCCAGATCAGCAAAACCATCACGTGGACTGTTCATTTTTTCAACCAAAAATGATTCACCTGAAAAGTGTTTCACTTCCAGATCGTTAATCACATCGTTTTTCTTGTCGTTCACCACAAGCATCAGCGAAGTGATTGCCGGAAAGTTTTCTGCCAGTGCGGGCAATAAGCCATTCCATATCATTTCATCTTCATGATGAATAACCAAAATCACCATAAACGTTCCTGCACTGGTATTTCTGATGATTAAATTCCGCAACAAACCCTCGTGATTGCGCACATCGTAAAAGCTCAATCCGTTATCGATGGCATACTTCCTGACAAACAAACGGATTTCGTTGGAGGGATCAGGCTGCAAATGGCAATGATCAATATCCAGAATCCTATCAAACATGCCAGGCAAATGAAAGCCAAGTCCATTCATTTCGGCTGCAGATTTTTCGGATGAGGGAGCACCATCAGTAAACCATTTGCGGTTCGAAAAAGTATATTCAAGCTTATTTCTATAGTAAAAAGCCTGTGGTGCAGCCAAAATCGGACTGATCGCAGGATAGTCAACTTTTGCTATTCTGTCCAGATTATCTTTCACCTGTTTCTGTTTGAAATTCAGTTGATGCACATAATCCATATGCTGCCATTTGCAACCACCACACAGCCCAAAATGCTTGCATTCAGGCTCAGTTCGCAGATCAGAATACCGATGAAACTGCAGTATTTTACCTTCGAAATAATTTTTCTTTTTTCGAATAACCTCCAGATCAACAATATCGCCAGGAGCAGCAAACGGAACAAAAACAACCTGATTTTCGGGTTTGGCAACAGCTTTCCCTTCAGAACCAGCATCGACTATTTCAACTTCGTTAAAAAACTGCGGCTTTCGTCTATTTTTCATGTATAAATTTAATTTTCAGCATTTCGCTCTCTTAAACCAGGCTGCAAAATTACGACTTCAATCGAACTAAATAAGCGGAATGAAATTTTATACCATATAATATTGATTATATGTGTTTTAAGCTTCAGACTCAAGATAGTAATTAAGAAAAATACGAAAAGTAAGAGCTCAAAATTTCTTACTTTTACACAAAATTCAACAGAGATGAAAAAAATCGCAGTGCTCCTTATTATGTTTATAAGTTTTCAGCTTGATGCACAGATTTTGGAACAAATTGATGTTACGAATCATGCTGAGGGGTTTACGACAATCAGTTTTCAACAGTTTATGGCTGAAGGTGAGGTTTTATCAGGCAAAAAAAATGGAACATGGATTTCGCGAATGCCTTCCGGAATGCTTTTTGAGGTAACAAACTACCAATCCGGACAAAAATCAGGTATCAGTCTGGTATTTGACCGAAGCGGCTACCTGGAGCAAGAATCAAATTATGAAAAAGACTTGCTTCATGGCGCACTAAAAACATGGAAACCAGGCGGCAGAATGCTTCTGGAAGAGCATTACCTGGCAGGCAAACTGGATGGCAAAAGGCAGGTATTTTACGAACGCGGGCAACTGCAGGAAGAGTCCGTTTACAAGAATGGAGAACGCCATGGCAAATCGAGCTGGTATGATGAAACAGGCAAGCTGATGGCGACTTATAATTACGAAAATGGCTTGCTGAAGGCGTGCAGCAGACCTATTATACCGATGGCACAGTAAAATCGCAACGCAGCTATCACAAAAACAAGTTAAACGGTCCTGCCCGGGATTTTTACCCAAATGGAACGCTAAAAGCTGAAGCCGTTTATGAAAAAGACAGTCTGATTAGCGACTGGAAAAAATACTCTTCCGAAGAGCCCTGAAATTCAATATCATGAAGATCAACAATCCGTACAATACTTTAGCAGATCATCATTGCTTTGGTTGCTCCACGCGAAACCCAATCGGCCTCAAACTCACTTTTGAACTTGAAGGAGAAAGCGTAAAAGCAAGCTGGAATCCTTCCAGAAATTATCAGGGCTTCGAAGATATAGTGCATGGCGGAATTATCAGCACCCTGATGGACGAAGTAGCTGCCTGGGCCGTTCAGCTGCTTTTGAAGACATCAGGAGTCACCAGCGAATTGAATGTGAAGTATTTAAAACCCTTAAGAGTAAGTAAAGGACAGGTAACAGTTTCGGCGGAAATAAGCAGTGTTGAAGGAAAACTAGCATTGGTAAAAACAGTGATAAAAGACAGTGATGATGTGATTTGTGCTGAAGGCCTGATCACCTATTTTATTTTTCCGGAAGCGGTGGCACAAAAGAAATTCAGGTATCCCGGTATAAAAGCCTTTCTCAGCAGCACATAAAAAAAGATCCGGCTTTACGGGGGGAAACCGGATCCTGATAATCAACCAAAACCAATTAACAATCTTTCCTCGATGATTGTATTTGATAAAAACCTGCCTCAAAGATTCAATAGTTATGCCATAAGCTTTAACTTATTGTGAATCAATTAATAAGTAATTAATGACTTCTGTAATTTAGCTGTTTTTACTATCCATTTATGCATAGTCTATCCGTTTTCGGATAATACTGGATGTGCTTTTTCTGGTTCAATCATTTTCTAAAACTTTTGACTGTATGGTATGCATCTTAAATGAGTGCCAAAACTGGCAATACTATTAAAGTTCAATAACCAACCCACCTAGCCCAAGGGCTCTGCATACAAATCAAAAGCCTCTGCTCCTGTGATACTGAGCTCGTAAAATCTACCTGTTTCCATAGCATGTTGGCCAGAAATTATAACCTCATTATCCACTTCGGGAGAATCGTATTGCGTGCGTCCGATATAATAATCGCCTTCCTTACAATCGATCAGCACCTTTTGAATGCTTCCAATTTTGCGCCGGTTAAGCTCCAGTGCCACATCCTGCTGAATGGCCATCAGCATTTCAACACGCTCCTGTTTTTCCTCTTCAGACACATTATCGCTCAAATCAAAGGCGGTGGTGTCTTCTTCGGCAGAATAAGCAAAAACACCCATTCGTTCAAAGCGCATCTCCTTTACAAAATCACACAACTCCTCAAACATCTCTTTCGTTTCGCCCGGATAGCCTACGATAAAAGTTGTACGGAATGCCAGGTCAGGGATGCGTTGTCTGATTTTCCTGACAAGTTCCCGCGTATGTGCACCATCAAGGCCGCGTTTCATACTTTTGAGCAAATCACTGTTAATATGCTGCAGTGGCATATCCATATAATTACACACCTTGGGATGTGTTGCAATCAATTCGATAAGTTCCTCCGGAAAACCAGCCGGATAGGTATACTGCAATCTTATCCACTCGATGCCGTCAATTTCTGCTAAGGCTTTGATTAATTGTACAAGCATGCGTTTTCCTGTCAGGTCTATGCCATAATATGTGAGATCCTGCGCAATCAGAATCAGCTCCTTAACTCCAGAAGCGGCAAGTTGCCTGGCTTCATGGATCAAAATAGCCTCAGGAACAGAGATATGTTTGCCACGAATAAGCGGAATGGCGCAGAAAGAACAATTTCTATCACAACCCTCCGAAATCTTAAGGTAAGCGTAATGCGCTGGTGTCGAAAGGTTTCGTTTATAATGTTCAGGAATATTTATCAGCTCCTTTTGCTGAATCATCGCAGCTACATCCTTAAGCTGATCAACTCCATAAAAGGCATCCACTTCATGAATTTCTTCCTCCAGGTAGGTTTTGTAGCGCTGTGATAAGCAACCCATCACAATCAGTTTTTTGATTTGACCGGATTTTCTTTGTTCTGCATAAGCCAGAATAGTATCAATACTTTCCTCCTTGGCATCTCCAATAAAGCCGCAGGTATTGATAATAACGATATCAGCTTCCTGATCTGAATTATGAAGAATCTGATATTGCTCTGGTGCAAACATAGCTCCAAGGTGCTCGGAATCAACGGTATTCTTTGAACATCCGAGGGTAACGATATGAATACGTGATTGTTTCAAATAAAAGGGCTAATCAAAAAGGGTTTCCACAAAAAGCTTACGGTCAAAAAGCTGGAGGTCTTCCATCCGCTCTCCTATTCCGATATATTTTACAGGGATTTTAAACTGATCAGAAATGCCAATCACCACGCCGCCTTTGGCTGTTCCATCCAGCTTGGTAAGTGCCAGGGCATTAACCTCCGTAGCAGCAGTAAACTGACGTGCCTGTTCAATAGCATTTTGTCCGGTAGAAGCATCAAGCACCAGCAAAATTTCGTGAGGTGCATCGGCAATAACCTTTTGCATCACGGTTTTTATCTTGGTGAGCTCTTTCATCAGGTTGATTTTATTGTGCAGCCGACCAGCGGTATCAATTATCACCACATCAGCCTGCTGGCTCACAGCTGACTTAACGGTATCAAAAGCTACGGAAGCCGGATCGGAACCCATGGCCTGCGCTACAACGGGCACATCAACACGCTGCCCCCAAATTTTCAGCTGATCAACAGCTGCAGCTCTGAAGGTATCCGCAGCACCAAGAACAACTTTCTTGCCGGCTCTCTTGAAGTTATAAGCCAGCTTACCGATTGTAGTAGTCTTTCCAACACCATTAACCCCCACAACCATAATTACATACGGTTTGATGCCGGCAGGGATGTCAAAGTCTGCACCATCTCCCGAGTTATTCTCCTGAAGTAGTTCTACAATTTCTTCCTTCAAAATGGAATTCAACTCACTTGTACCAAGATATTTATCGCGGGAAACACGGGATTCGATGCGTTCAATAATCTTTAAGGTGGTATGCACGCCCACATCGGAAGTCACCAGGATTTCTTCCAGCTGGTCGAGTACCTCATCGTCCACCTTTGATTTTCCAGCAATGGCTTTTGAGAGCTTACTAAAAACACTGCTGCGTGTTTTTTCAAGGCCTTTGTCGAGGTCCTGTTTTTTATCCTTCGAAAAAAAAGAGAAGATTCCCATTTTGATGAGTTTAAACGAAAAAAGCTCTCCCGGCTATAGTCGGAAAAGCTCCAGTCGTTACTGAAATATTTTCATTATCTTTTGGTCAGAAATTCCTGAACCTTATCGTTAGGGACCATAGTTTCAGAAAAACTATAAGCACCTGATTTGGAAGATTTGTTCATTCTGATCACTTTCGCGAACTCTTTTCCGCTCGCCTGCAAGGTTGCAACTACTTTCTTTGCCATAATTCAGCCTATTTTATTTCTTTGTGAACCGTCATTTTTTTCAAAATGGGGTTGTATTTTTTTAATTCCATACGCTCAGGCGTATTCTTTTTGTTCTTAGTAGAAATGTACCTGGAAGTACCCGGCATTCCACTGGTTTTATGCTCAGTGCACTCAAGAATTATCTGCACTCGTGCGTCTTTACTTTTCTTAGCCATGCTTCTGTCTTTTCATTTTTTCGGACGGCAAAAGTATAAATTCTCAACTAATTAACCTAGCTTTTTTACTTCTTTTTTATGAAATATTAAAAATTGCCTTGATATAAGGCGAAATACCAGTAAAAAAGAACTCCACCGCAATAACCATCACGATAAGTCCCATCAGTTTCATCATAATTTTGTTTCCGGTATCACCCAGAAATTTCATGATTGAATTGCCGCTAAGCAAGATCACGAGAATGATCAGACAAACGATCAAAATCGAACTGATTAAAATCACTTTCTCGCTTATACCCGTACTTTGATCCATCAAAATAATGGCATTGGTAATCGATCCTGGACCCGCTATCATTGGTATTCCCAAAGGGGTAATAGACACATCGTTAACATATTTGTTTACCTCTTCAGGAGTAATTTTAATGCGACTCAGCCTGGCATTTAGCATATCGTATCCAAGGATAAAAAACAATACCCCGCCTACAACTTTTAGTCCGGCAACAGATATTCCAAAGAAGCTAAACAACAACTCACCGCCAAAAGCAAAAGCAACCAGGGTAAAAAACGCAGTGATCAACGACTTGATAGCTGTTAGCCTTCTTCCACGTTTGTCGAGGCTGCTGGTCATGCTCAAAAAAACCGGCATCACCCCCAGGGGATTCATGAGGGTGATGAAGGAAGTAAGGTATAAAAGCAAAAGCGTGAAGTGCTCACTCATTGTCTAGGCTTGTTTTTGAATCACTGCATCAACTTTTTCCAGAATGCGTTTTTCAGCAGTTTCAGCCTCCTGCAAAAGCTTTGCACCCTTCTGAACCATTTGATCGGCAAAAGCACGATCATCTATGCCGGCAGCATTTATTTTCACATTCAAAAAAGCGCCGTTCACAGCTGCTTTGGCACAAATGGCACCAACACCTGCATCAGAAACCGAGTTGGGATTACCCTGTTCGGCCATGGCCTCAATCAGCTCCATAGATTCGAGACTGAGCGTCATCACTTTAAAAGGCACTTCTATGGCATACTTTGAAGCAGCTTCGATGGCTTCTTTTCTGTCCAGTTTTTCTGCATCAGTCTTTTTAGGCAGGCCAAAAGCATCCATGATTTTATTGAAGGCATTGGTATCCTCATCAACCATAAATAAAAGCTGATCTTTGATTTTTTGACCTTTCTCGGCCCAGTCGGAGAAAAGCTTCCAGCGATCGTCCCAACCTCTTTTGTGCGATGATAAATTGGCCACCATCGTTGCCAGTGAAGCACCCAAAGCACCCAAATAAGCCGAAACAGAGCCGCCACCAGGTGCAGGAGATTCAGAAGCAGTTTCGTGCGCAAAACCAGCAACGGTAAAATCAACCAGCTTTTTATGACCAGCGTCAGCAGCAAGTTTGTATTCAATAATTTTTTCGTGCGGATCGAAAGGCTTCAATTCATCTAAACCCATTGATTTCACAGCAATTTTGATAAGCTCTGCCTCATCCACACCTAAAGAACGTTGTTGTTTTTTGAGGAAGTATTTTCCGGCATCTGTTAGTGCTTTCAATGGAATCAAACCCACAAGTTCCGAACCTGTAACCCTTATTCCGCGTGCTTCCGCTTTGCGGCAAACCTCATCGAAAGCTATGTGGACAGGAGTAATTCCAATGTTTGTAAGGTTCATCGAAATCTGAGCCACACCATATTCCTCAATAAACCAGCCAATGGCTTTCACGGATTTCAGGCTGCCGGGAATATACACCTGTTTGCCATTTTCGTCTTTCACAATCTTACCGGTGATTGGGTTACCTTCCCGCTTTACGCGACCTCGTTCGCGCACATCAAAAGCAATGGCATTGGCACGACGCGTTGAGGTAGTATTCAGATTCACATTAAAAGCCACCAGAAAATCGCGGGCACCAACAGCTGTTGCTCCGGCTTTTTCGTTTAATTTAACCGGACCAAAATCAGG
Organism: Bacteroidales bacterium; assembly: GCA_018399335.1. GTDB lineage: Bacteria > Bacteroidota > Bacteroidia > Bacteroidales > F082 > UBA5536. The sequence continues at coordinate 17,658 of JAGYNM010000012.1, forward strand.
TTTCCATTCAGGTCTGGTGAATTTCTCAGCCAAACCTTCGTATTCGCCAGCGCGACAGTTTGCCAGATTTACACGCTCAGGTTTGAAGGCAGCATTTTCGTAGCAATAAACCGAAATATTTAACTCATTGCCAATGCGTTCAGCCAGTTTACGAGCAAATTCTACCGTTTCTTCCATGCTGATATTTGCCACCGGAATCAAAGGACAAACATCAGTAGCTCCCATTCGCGGATGCTCCCCTTTATGCTTGCGCATATCAATCACTTCAGATGCTTTTTTCACAGCAAGAAAAGCTGCTTCTATCACCTGCTCAGGTTCGCCCACAATGGTCACAACCGTTCGATTTGTGGCTGCACCCGGATCAACATCCAGCAGGCTAACACCTTCTACGCTTTCAATTTGGTCAGTAATTTGTTTGATGATGTGCATATCGCGTCCTTCACTAAAATTAGGAACGCATTCTATCAGTTGCTTCATGAGATTATTTTTTTTATTAACTAAAATTTTCCTTTTATCATTGTTTTTTCGGCCTTATTCACACCATAATAATAGGGCATATAAGCCAGGTTATCCATTGGTGTGGTAATGATCAGGTTGGCCTGCTTGCCAATTGAAATGCTTCCTGTTTCTTCACTCAGATCCATCGCATAAGCTCCGTTGATTGTACAGGCATTTAGGCCCTCTTCAGGAGTTAGCCGGTATAAAATACTCGCCATACTCATAATCAGTTGCATATTTCCCGAGGGCGATGAGCCGGGATTAAAATCAGAAGCCATGGCAACAGGCAAGCCAGCATCAATCATTTTGCGCGCAGGAGCATAGGGCATATTCAAGAAAAATGCTGCGCCGGGTAAGATAGTTGGCATGGTGTCGGAATGAAGCAGGGCAGCAATTTCCTCATCTCCGGTATATTCCAGGTGATCGACTGACAGGGCATTATACTTCACACCCACCTGAATTCCGCCTGAATAATCGAGTTCGTTGGCGTGAATCTTTGCTCTCAGGCCGTATTTCATGCCAGCATTGAGGATACGATCGGTATCGTCAACGGTAAAAAAACCTTTATCGCAAAACACATCCACATAATCTGCCAAATCTTCGGCAGCAACCATCGGAATCATTTCATTGATAACAACATCGACATATTCTGCTTGACGGCCGCGATACTCCAAGGGAACAGCATGCGCACCCAGGAAATTAGCTTTGATGGTAAGCTCGCTTTTTTCTTTTAACCGACGGATTACACGGAGCATTTTCAGCTCTGATTCAGTAGTTAATCCATAACCACTTTTAATTTCGACAGCGGCAGTTCCCATTGCGCGTATTTCATCCAAACGTGGCAAAGCCTCCTCAAAAAGCTGATCTTCTGATATTTCCTGCATCTTTCGGGCAGAATTCAAAATCCCTCCTCCCCTTTTGGCAATCTCTTCATAGCTAAGTCCGTTTATTTTATCCACATACTCCAGTTCACGCGAAGCGGGATAAACCAAATGGGTGTGACTATCACAAAATGCCGGAATTACCAGACGACCACTTGCATCAATTTGAAATTTTTGAGACACCTTGTTGCGGATTTCAGGAAATCGTTCATCATCCATACTGCCAAAATCGGCAATTTTGTCATCTTTGGTCAAAAGCCAGGCATTGGAAATAGTATTCACTTTGGCCATTTCGGAACCACGCAGCAATAGTTTGTTATCTACATCAATACCAATGAGTTCTTTTATGGAATGGATTAAATATTGGGTCATTTGTTAAGGTTTCGGTGAAAAAACAAAAGTAGTGCTTTCCCCTGAAATGGCAAAAGCAAAACAACTTCAATCCTATGAGCCAAATGGAAAGAAATAAGTAGGGAGAATTATCTGGTACCTACGATCAAATGCTTGAGCAGACTGGCTTTGTGTTCATCCGTCAGGCATTCCATAATCCTTGTCTTGAATTTCCAGCAGGTCATTTGTCGTTTATCAAAAATGCGGCTTATTTCGTAGGTTGAAATATCAGGTTGTTTGCATACCGTTTCTGCCAGTTTTACCGCTTCTGTAAGTGGAATTCTGCAACGATGAAAAACCGTATGCGCCGTAGCCGATTCCTCTGTTTTGCATTTTGTGCAGCGACGGGAGTATGGCTTTTTTCCAGCACAATAGTGATCGTGACCGCATTTGCGACATGCAAAACCATCAGCCCACTTATACTCGGCCAACACCTGTAAAATAGCAAGCTCAGGATTTTCTTCCGTATCTTTCCATTCCTTATTTATAGGTGTTTTAACACTTGTCATGATAACATTTTTGACGCTTAAACGTTTATTTCGTAGCTGTTTTGTTTTTGAAACAATAAGATTCAAAAACGAAATTTGGAACAATATTTGCTGCAAAGTTAAAAATATTAGTGATATTTAAGCGATTTAAAATAAAAAACTATTACTTTTGCCGCAGATTTTAACGATAAACACCACATATAACTATGATCAGAAAATCTCTTTTACTTTTTGCTTCTTTTATTGTGCTCATGACAGCTTGCAGCAGCACAACGGGTAAGCAAACAAATAATGACACCGCACCCAAAGTTGAGGAAGAAGTTTCAGGTAAACCAATCTATCTGACCTATGAAACCTTCCTTGAAAAAGTATGGAATTTTGAAGAAAATCCACAAAATTGGGTTTATGAAGGCGAGTTGCCAGCCGTGATCGACTTTTATGCCGATTGGTGTGCACCTTGCCGCAAAGTAGCTCCCATTATGGATAAACTAGCCAAAGAGTATGATGGAAAATTGCACATTTATAAAATTGATGTGGATGACGAGCAAAAACTAGCTGCCGTTTTTAGGGTTCAAAGTATTCCTTCGGTATTATTTACGCCAGTAAACGGACAACCGATGATGCAGGCAGGAGCGCTCACCGAAGAAATGTATCGTCAGATTATAGACGAAGAACTCGTAAATAAATAATTTAAACACAACCTTTCAAAACATAAAAAATGGAACATTTAACAAAAGAAACCTTTCTCGAAAAAGTATTTAACTACGAACAAAATAAAGAATGGAAATTTGAAGGCGATCTGCCTTGTTTGATCGATTTCTATGCCGACTGGTGTCAGCCTTGTAAAATGGTTGCCCCAATTCTGGAAGAACTTTCCAAAGAATATGATGGAAAAATCAACATCTACAAAATTGATACTGAAGCAGAAAACGAACTTGCCGGTGCTTTCGGAATCCGGAGTATTCCTTCACTGCTTTTCTGTCCCAAAGACGGACAACCACAGATGGCTATGGGCGCGCTGCCAAAAGACACTATGAAAAAAGCCATCGAAGATGTATTGCTAAAGAACTAGACAACAAAACATAGCATCAAAAACCGTTGAAAAATGATTTCAGCGGTTTTTTTTATGTCCGCTAAAACAGGATTTGTAGCTTTGCAAACCTATGAAAGGACTGTTTTCAACGGCGTACTTCCCTCCTGTGAGCTACTTTGGCGCATTAATAAAATGTACTGAAATTGCACTTGAAGCTGAAGAAACTTACATCAAGCAAACCTATCGAAACAGATGCATAATTCTGAGTGCAAATGGCTTACAAAACCTAATCGTACCCATCAAAAGACCTGAAGGCAATCATTCGAAAACCAAAATTATTTATCCTGATTACAGCACTAACTGGCCTGTTCAACATTTACGCAGCCTGCATGCGGCCTACAAAGCATCGCCCTATTACGACTATTACATTCCCTATTTCGAGCAAATTTTATTAAAAGAATGGGATACGCTCCTTGCTCTCAATCAAGCAGTGATTAATGAAATAATGCGGTTGTTAAAGATTTCTATTTCACTTTCAATCACAACTACATTTGAAAAAAAACCGGAGCAGTTCGTTGATTTCAGGGCCTTTTACAATCCCAAAAAACCTTCCTCCCCCGAATTGTTTAATGATTATTATCAGGTATTTGGAGAAAAATTTCCATTTCAACCCGATCTCAGTGTGATAGACTTATTATTCAACGAAGGCCCGCAAAGCCTTATCTATCTTCAAAACCTCAAGCTTCCTAATCCGGATAAGCAATCCTGACGTGATAAATATTCATCAGTTTTTTCTTCAACACTTTTTTTACGGTATTGATTTCCTTTAAAGTGATGTTGGCATTTACAAACTGATTGGTTTCCATCTGTTTATTGATGATATTCTCAATCAAGTCGTTAATTTTTTGTTCTGTTGGGTTTTTTATACTTCTCGAAGCAGCCTCAACGGAATCGGCCATCATCACAACAGCGGTTTCCTTGGAAAACGGAATTGGCCCATGATAACTAAAATCGCGTTCATCCAGGGTTAAGCCGGGATTTTGCCGTTGCTCCATAAAGTAAAAATACTCTACCCTGCGATTACCATGATGGGTTCGGATGAAATCGATAATCTGCTCAGGAAGCTTTGCCTTTCTGGCCTTTTCAATTCCTTTCCGAACATGATCAATAATAATCTGTGCACTTTCGGCAAAAGATACATCGTCATGAGGATTATAGCCTCCCATTTGATTTTCAATAAAATAAACCGGATTGTCCATCTTTCCAATATCGTGATACAAAGCACCTGTGCGAGCAAGCAGCGTATCGCCTCCAATTTCGTACAGCGCCTCTTCCGAAAGATTAGCTACCTGCATGGAATGCTGGAAAGTTCCCGGAGCTTTTTGCGCCAGTTGTCGAAGTAAAGGCGTGTTTGTATTACTCAGCTCAAGTAAAGTAAGATCGGTAATGGTGCCAAAGATGCGCTCCAGAAGATAAATCAAAGGCAAAGCCAACATTGTAAATAAGGCGCTAAGCGTAAAAGCTCCTATTTGCTGCCAGTTGGCCGCGGCAAGATTGCCTTCCTGAATAAGTGTAAAACCAGTGTAAACAAATAAATAGCCTACTAAAATCAACACAGAAGTCCTGAAATAATAGATTCGTTTGTTGTGATTTACGAGTCCAAATAAAACTACAAATCCGATAACCAGCTGCAACAGCAAAAACATAAAAGGATTTGGAACAACCAAACCCAAAAGGATAATCGTTAAAAGATGCACCATCATGGTGATGCGCGTATCGAAAAATGTAATCAGGATAATTGGTAGCAATCCGAATGGCATCAGGTAAATCAAAACAGGTTGCTTATCGAGAATAAAAAAGGAAGGCAATAAAATCAACAACATTAGCAACAAGATCATATTGATTTTCTTAAGCTGATCAAAAACATCCGGACGAATGATTTTCAAGAAGAAAAACAAAGCCATCATTACGGCCAGCACCAAAATAATCTGCCCGAGCAAGAGCGCATTTTGTTCCGAACGGGTTCCTATTCGCTGATCATAAGCCTTTTGCAATGAGCTTAAAACATTATAATTCTCCTCATCAACAAGTTCGCCCTCCGAAATAATCAACTCATCTTTTTGGATTATTCCACGTGTTAAAGAAATACCATCAAGAATAGATCTGCGCTCTTTTTGGGTCATTTCCTCGTCGTAAAAAACATTCTGCACAAAGGCTTTACCCAGCTTTTCGGCAAAATTTTGCTTCAAATAATTTCCATGCTCCGACAAATAAACCTGCGCACTATCATAAGCCGACTTCAAGGTATAAAAGTTATGGAGTTCGCTAACATTCATCACTTTATCGCTTACAACATTCAATTTATCCTGTGCCTCTAAATTCTCAAGCACCGGATGGTAGGCCAGGATGCCTTTCTGCTGAATCGAATCATAAATTTGAAGCAACAACTCCTTATCGCCAGCCTTTAACGAATCTTGTGTTTCATCAGCACTAAAAAGGTAATCAAGTTGTTCTAGTAAATTCATTCGCGCAGCCTCAGTAACTTCCAGTTTCCTGACAAAATAGGGATAAACCGATTTGAGCAACTCCTCTTGCTCCTGTTTTAACAGCTTTTCCGGTTTATAAATGGCAAAATCAAAAGGGGCAAACAAGCTTTCTTTTTGCCAGGGTTTCCCTTTTTGAAAGTCGAACTGAAACTTTCCTTCGCGTGGAATTTGCCACACTATCAATGCAACGGCAATCAAGAAAACCGAAATTTTCATGATTTCGTAATAGCTGTGACGTAAAAAACTGATCCATTGTTTGATCATAAGCGAAGCCTTGAATGATGCAATCAAAATTATCGAATATTACTGCGAAAGTAAAACATTTTATCTAGCTTAGCAGCACCAATATCCAGCTAAACATTATGATTCATCTCATTCTGACACAATAGATAGCAAAATATGGAAAAAACTGGAATATGTCTTTTAAGTATGGTGCCTATGCGGGCACTGGCATCTGACAAATCAGAAATGGTGAGTCAGGTTTTGTTCGGAGAGACTTATAAAGTACTCGATGTCAAGGTTAAATGGCTTTTAATTCAACTACATAGCGATGGTTATGAAGGCTGGATCGATAGCCTGCAACACCATCCACTTTCAGAAGAAACATGGCTCACCTATCGGGATGAACCAGAAATGGTGCTTACTTCAATGACTGAAAATATCCTGATAGCAACAAGCAGCAAACTGATGCTTAGCTATGGAAGTATCTTTAAGGAAACATTATTGAAACTATTTCCGGATTTGATAAAGAATTTCCCAATAAAGGAATTTGAACCAATTCCAAGTCATTTTAATGCCGACAAAATGACAGCAGCTGCCAAAAAATGGGAAGGGACAAGCTATTTATGGGGCGGAAAAACAGTTTTAGGTGTTGACTGCTCTGGTTTTGTGCAGCTTTGTGCCAAAACTGCCGGCTATCAGCTTTTCAGAGATGCCAGCCAACAAGCAGGACAAGGCGAAATAGTTGATTTTCTGGAACAAGCAGAACCTGGCGATCTGGCATTCTTCGACAATGATGAGGGGCAGATTATCCATGTAGGAATCATCATTTCGCCCGGAAATATCATACATGCCTCAGGTTCGGTTCGTACCGACACGCTGGATCATCATGGCATCTACAACAAAGGTTTAAATAAATATACCCATAAATTAAGGCTAATCAAGACCTTAAAATCTCTATAAATCAAGAACCAGCTGTAATTTTTCACTTCTTTTGGTTTATTTAGAATTCATTTTAAATCGCTTAAATATCACTATTTGGCATGCTTTATGATATACACTATTCATTCATTAACTTAAAAAAATCTAAAACAATGGTTTTACCTACACCTTTAAAACATGTTGAAACAGCAGATCATCTGAATAAAATTATCAGCGAAAATGAAAATGTAATGGTTTGCTGTGGCCGTATGGGGCCTATGTGTATTCCGGTTTATGGCATAATGGAAGAACTACAGGAAGAATACAAGCATGTTGATTTCCGTGATATGCTTTTCGATTCACCTGAAGCACACATTATCCGCAACCTTCCCGAGTGCTCAAGCTTTATGGGTTTACCTTTTACTGTTTATTACAAAAACGGAAAAGTAGTTGCCGCAACCAGCAGCATTCAAAACAGAGATCAAATCACCAGTATTCTTGACAAAGAATTTGGTAAGTAATCATAAATATTTCCAGCAATCCGCAAGCAAGCGGATTGCTGGTTATCTTGAAATTTTCAACTTATGGAAACCGTTCACTACGATAGTATAATAATAGGTGCCGGCCCTGCCGGACTCACTGCCGGAGTTTACCTTGCACGTGCCAAAGCCAAAACGCTTATTTTGGATTCGGGTGTAGCAGGAGGGCAAATGATTCTGACGCATGAAATAGCCAATTATCCTGGAATTGAATCAATTTCGGGTTATGCGCTCAGCAACAATATGCGTAATCAAGCCAAGAAATTCGGCTGTGATATGCTTTCCGGCGTTTCAATCACTCAAATCGATTTTGAGTCCGAAATAAAATCCCTTTCGCTCTCAAATGGCAAATCGTTTAGTGCCGACACCATCATTCTGGCAACAGGCGGTCGTTCGCGGACGCTTGGTGTACCCGGAGAAGCCAATTTCAAGGGACGTGGGATTTCCTATTGCGCTACATGTGATGGCGATTTTTTTCAGGATAAAGAAATAGCTGTCGTTGGCGGTGGTAATACAGCCCTCGAAGAAGCTGTTTCACTTACAAAATACGCTTCAAAAGTAACACTTATTCACCAGTTTGATCATTTCCAGGGATTTAAACATGCTGAGGATGAAGCCCGAAGCAACGAAAAAATCCATATCAATCTGAATAGCCGTATAGTTTCATTTAATGGCGAAGATAAGCTCACCAGCATAACCGTTGAAAATCTGTTGACCCACGAGCAATATGATATCGGGCTGGATGGCGTATTTATCTTTATTGGTTATGAAGCCAATACGGATTTTCTGCAAGGCAGGTGCATCCATTTGAATGAAAGACAAGAAATTGTAACAGACAACAAGCTGCAAACCAATGTTCCCGGAGTATTTGCTGCCGGAGATGCCTTAGCAAAAAGGTTTCGGCAGATTACAACTGCAGTTTCTGATGGAACAATCGCAGCATTAAACGCGATGGAATACATCAACCAGAAAAAGCAAAAAGAGGCAGCACATCAATAAGCTAATTTATACTAATTCTAAATCTTCTGTTATTTTGCTAACAAAAGAAAATAGAATTATTTTTGCCTCGTAAATATTCTTCGGGGCAGGGTGAAATTCCCGATCGGCGGTAAAGTCCGCGAATCCTCCACAAAAGGATTGAATCGTTGAAACTACGATACCGACAGTAATAGTCTGGATGGAAGAAGAATAGCTTAATATGGTAACTGCCTTTGGGTTGAATCTGTCCTTTATTGGGGAGGTCTCTTTTCTGGCTGTATATCTATTAATTTAAAGTATTGCCCCGTAAGTATTTACGGGGTTTTTTAATTTAATAATACAGCAATGAAAAGATTAATGCTTACGCTGATGCTTTTTTCCGGCATCCTGATTGCAAACGGACAACAACTACTAAGTGGGAAGGTATATCATCAACACACTAATGAGCCGCTCCCCTTCGTAAATATCAGTAACGGAAACCCCAAACAGGGTGCAAGCACAAATCTCAAAGGTCAATTCTCCATTCAAATTGACTCTCTCAATCAAGTCATTTATATTTCGCATATTGGCTTTAAAGCGATTGAAATTGTTGTCAACCGCAAAAATCTGGATGAACTCCAAATTGGCTTGGAACCCGAAGAGATCAACCTTCAGGAAGTTAGTATCCTGGCTGAAGTTGCTCAGGAAAGGTATAATCCATTATCATTTAATCAAATTGATGCTCAAACTATTAGTAGTCGTTTGGGTGATCGTACCCTGCCAGAAATTATGGAGCGAACACCAGGAGTTTATGGCAGCCGCAATGGTGGCGGTTCAGGTGATGCAAGTCTTTCCATAAGAGGCTTCAAGCAAGAAAATATTGCTGTACTACTTAATGGCGTGCCAATAAATGGCGCCGAAAATGGCCTGATTTACTGGAACAACTGGCTGGGACTTACCGAAGCAACTGCCGGTTTGCAGATACAACGTGGCATTGGAGCTTCCAAGGTAGCATTGAACTCAGTTGGAGGAACGGTTAACATCATAACGTCACAGGCATTTCCTAAAAAACAAGGCTTTGTAAGTAGTAGCACCACATCTTATGGCAATCAAAAATTTACCTTAGGTTACCAGACAGGTCAAATGGAAAACGGCTGGAGCCTCTCCTTTTTAGGTTCGCGTTTAAGCGGCGATGGCTATGTTGATGCCACCTATGTAGATGCCTGGGCATATTTTTTTAGTGCTGGCAAAACATTCGGGAAAAACCAGAGGATTGTAATTACGCTGCTGGGCGGCCCAGAGCGGCATGGTCAACGAACCTTAAAACTTAGTCAAACAGAAATAGATGCACATGGAATAAAATTCAACAGAGACTGGGGCAGCTATAATGGCACAATCAACAATGCCTCAGAAAATTTTTATCATAAACCCCATTTATCTGTAAATCATTACTTAAACCTCAGCGAAAAAGTATATATAAATAACGCTGTTTATCTTTCACCTGGCTGGGGAGGCGGCAAATGGAATGATAGTTTTCAGTATGGACCAGCTGTTTTTGACTTCAGAAATCCTTCGGGACAGATCGACTGGTCAGGTATTTACCAATTTAATGCCAGTAATACCGACACCTTCCGGCTCGCAAATGGAAACGCGGTTAGTGGTTATTCAAAACTTGTCCAGACACACTTTCTGGCCAGCCATTTTTGGGGCGGTTTGATGAGTACTGCCGAAATAAAACCCTCCAAAAACCACAAAATAATCACTGGTATTCATTACCGCTATTTTCAATCATCACTAAAACAAAAAGTAAATGATTTGCTGGGTGGATCGTTTTATATTGACGATTATAGTTGGTCTCAAGCTGGAGTTGCCGGTCGCGAACAAATAAAAATGCCTGGCGATGTAATCCGCATCGACAATGGAGCATTGCTTCACCACACCAGTCTGTTTGCCCAATGGGAGTTTGAAACCGGGATATTTACAATTTTTGCAGGCGGTACAATATCTGATAATCGCTACCGAAGGCACGACAGTTACAACTACCCATCCGACAAATGGAGTGAGTGGATCACACTGCCTGGTTTTGATGTTAAAGGAGGAGTGAATGTGAACGTCAATCAGCACCAACATATTTATGTGAATGGCGGACATTATAGCAAAGCTCCATATTACAAATTTGTTTTTGGAAATAATACGAACACGCCTGTTACGGGAATTAAAAACGAAAAAGTTTCCACCCTGGAAATGGGATATGGCTTCAGAACCAATATGCTTCACCTCGGTTTGAATGCTTATTACACTTTCTGGCAGGATGTTTCCTTTTTGAACAATGAATATATTCAATTGGAGAATCAACTTCAGAGCAGAGCGATGGTGCAAGGGCTGGATGCTTTGCATCAGGGGATTGAATTTGAAGGAAGCATAAAAATCAATAAACAAATTCGTTTGGGTTCCTACCTCTCGATGGGTAACTGGCAATGGAAAAACGATGTGGAAGCCGTTCTTTTCAATAATCTAGATGTTGCTGTTGATACAGTTAATGTATTTGCAGACGGCCTAATGGTTGGCGGTCAACCTCAATTTCAGGCTGCTGTTTATCTTGATTTCAGGCTGTTCGATGTATTTGATTTAAAAGTCGACCTGACCCATTATGACAAACATTTTGCTGATTTTGCGCCAGACGGACGTCAAAATCCTGAAGACAAAGTTCAAAGCTACCAGATTCCGGCTTTTACGCTTTTAAATGTTCATCTTGGAACACAGCTAACGATCGGAAAACTACCCTTGTCTATATATCTAAATGGCAATAATTTAACTAACACAATTTACATTCTGAAAGGAGAAGACGGCATGAATCATGACAATGAAAGCTTCAGAGGATTCTGGGGTTTTGGCAGAACTTTTGATTTGGGAATGAAACTTCACTTTTGATAACAGTCCGCTAATCAAATGAATAGGAAAATACTTTTCAACAATGAAAAATTTATATCTCCCTGATAATCAACTTTATTAACAGTTATTAAGACAAAATATCAAATTTTGTTAACAATTAATTAAAGTATTTCACCCAGCAAAATCCTATTTTTGACCTGTTTAAAATTAACCATAAAATCAAACTTTAAACCTATGAAAAAAAACCTACTCATCAGCTTTTTAGCAGTTTTGATGATTTTCGGTTGGCAAAATGTTTTTGCTCAAGGCACAACTACTTCCGGTATGAACGGAAGGGTTTTTGATAGCGAAGGCGAAACACTTCCCGGAGCAACTGTTGTTGTTTTGGATTTACCTACCGGAACTCAGTTTGGTACTGTAACAGATGCTAGCGGTTACTATAGGATCCCGAACATGAACGTTGGTGGTCCCTACAAAGTAACTGTTTCATTTGTTGGTTTTCAACCTTATGTGAAGGATGATATTTTCCTCACGCTTGGTCAGACTTTAAAACTAGATGTTAAGCTCAGCGAATCAGCCATCACACTTGCCGATGTGGAAGTTGTAGCTTCCCTGAACGACATCTTCGATGGTAACCGTACAGGTGCTGAAACTTACGTTAGTAACGCTGAAATTGGCAAGCTGCCAACACTCAGCCGTTCAATCGGTGATTTTGTTCGCTTAACACCTCAAGCCAGCGTTAGTGGTGGTTCAGGAGCAATTACAGTTGCCGGTATCAACAACCGCTACAATGCTATCTCGTTTGACGGTGCTGTGAACAACGACGTATTTGGCTTGGCTGCATCAGGAACAAACGGCGGTCAAACAGGTGGCACACCAATCAGCTTGGATGCTATCGACCAGTTCCAGATCGTAATTGCCCCTTATGATGTACGTCAGGGCGGATTTGCAGGTGCAAGTATTAATGCTGTAACCCGTCGTGGTACAAACGAATTTGAAGGTTCAGCTTATATGCTTTATCGTAACGAAAGTCTTGCAGGTAAAACGCCTGGTGAAGGTGTAGAAGACCGAACTAAATTGGATGAATTTACTGCCAAAACCTACGGCATGCGCGTTGGCGGCCCCATCATCAAAAATAAACTCTTCTTCTTCCTGAACGCTGAGTTCCAACGTGATGAAACCCCACAGCCTTTCAGCTTTGCTGATTATACAGGAAATTCAACTCAGGCAGAGTTGGATGCATTTGCCGCTAAACTCGGAACCTACGGATACGATCCAGGTGGTTTCCTGAACAATACCCGTGAATTGAACAGTGATAAATTCTTGGCGCGATTCGATTACAACATCAGTAAAAATCACAAACTTACTCTCCGTCACTCATATACCAAAAGCACCTCTGTTGGTCCCAGCCGTTCTTCAAGCCGATCGATCAACTATTACAATAGAGGAGTTTTCTTTCCAAGTACTACAAACTCTACAGCACTCGAATTGAAGAGTAACTGGAACACCATGTCAAACAATTTGATCATTGGGTACACAACTGTACGCGACCAACGCGACCCAATGGGTGATAAATTCCCAAATTTGATCATTTATGATGGTGCAGGAACGATTAATGCAGGATCTGAGCCTTATTCAACAGGTAACCAGCTTGATCAGGACATTTTAACCATCAATGACAATTTCACCATTTATAAAGGTGCACATACAGTTACTTTTGGGGCTAACATTGAGTATGGCCAAACTTATAATCTCTTTATGCGTAAAGCCTTTGGTGAATATCGCTTCAATTCACTGGCCGATTTTATGTCAGGAGCTCCTGCATTCCAATATGAAAGAGGATATTCATTGGTTGACAATATCGTAGGCGACGGATCAGCTGCTGCTGCTGACTTCCGCACTATGCAGTATGGACTTTACATTCAGGATGAATGGCAACTTACAGACAACTTTAAACTTACAGCAGGTTTACGTTTCGATGTTCCTCAATATCTTGACACACCAAATGCTGGAAGTAACCAGGCTGTATGGGATGATTTCAACAACAACACCATTCCTTTGATCGAATCTTATGGTTATGACCTGAAGGATGCCAAAATTGGTGAAATGCCAAAAGCTTATGTAAGTGTTAACCCACGTCTTGGTTTCAACTGGGATGTTTATGGTGATCAAACGACACAACTTCGTGGTGGAATCGGATTGTTCACAAGCCGTCTGCCTTTGGTATGGCCAGGAGGTTCTTATACCAATAATGGTGTAACTGTTGGTGGTGTTTATTATAGAGGTGATGTTGATTTCAGGCCACAATGGGACAACCAATATACTGCAACTGATTTTGGTCAGGCAGATGCTATCCCAAGCGGTCAGGTTGACTTGTTTGCAAAAGACTTCAAAAATCCTCAGGTACTCAGAACAAGCCTTGGTCTCGATCACAAACTGCCTTGGTGGGGATTAGTAGGATCTGTTGAAGCTATCTATACTAAAAACATCAACAATGTAATTTACTATGATGTTAACCAAAAACCAGCATACGGAACTACTGTAAACAATGGTCCTGATCATCGTCCTTACTACCCAGGTGAACGCATTGAAGGTAATTACACCCGTATCATTTATGGTACAAACACAAACGAAGGATACACTTACAACTTAACTGCTCAGGTTACCAAACCTTTAAGTAAAGGATTAAGTGGGACACTGGCTTATACTTTTGGCCGTGCAACTTCGCTGAATGATGGTACTTCCTCACAAAACAGCTCACAATGGCGGTATATGGAGAATGTTCGTGGTCTGAACCACCTTGATCGCAGCTATTCTGACTTTGATTTGGGCAGCCGTGTATTGGCTTTCGTATCTTATCGTTTAGAGTATGCTAATAATTTCGCTACTACTTTGAGTCTTGTTTACAACGGACAAAGCGGACAACGCTACTCATACGTATACAACGACCGTGGTAATATAAATGGTGAAGGCGAAAATGCTGGTAACCTGATTTGGATTCCTGCAAACCAAAGTCAAATCAACCTCGTTGATATGCTTGATGATGATGGTAATGTTACAAAAACTGCTGCACAACAATGGGCTGACCTGAATAGCTTTATCGAAAGCGATAAATACCTCAGCGAAAACCGTGGTGATTATGCAGTTAGAAACGGAAGTCGTCTTCCTTTCGAAAGCGTAATTGATTTAAAACTTGTACAGGACTTCTTTATCAACGCTTCAGGAAAACGTCATAACCTGCAGTTGACTTTGGATATCTTTAACTTCACTAATCTGCTCAACCCAGAATGGGGTATCCGTCGTTATATCTCATACGATGCACTTCAGCTTGTTGACTATGAAGGCACTGATGTAGATGGTAAAGCAACCTTTAGCTACAGCGGTCCTGCTGATGTTGAAGAAGTTTACAATGTAAGCGATGTGGGCATCTACGGTTCACGTTGGACTGGTCAGATTGGTATCAGATACATCTTTAACTAAATTAAAAGTTTAATCTTCTCTTAAAAAGAGGCTCGGTTTCGGGCCTCTTTTTTTTTGTATTTTCGTTGGAAAATTAATAACAGATACCCGATGAATAAAGCGCTATTTTTTACCCTGTTGATAAGCCTTACAGGCATTTTCAGTTGTACCCAAATTAGTCAGGACGATAAAAACGAGGAGCGAATTCTCGTTGTTTTGTCACTCGATGGTTTCCGCTGGGATTATCCCGATCGATTTGGAGCCCCCAACCTGAGCCAAATGGCAAGCCAAGGCGTTAAAGCAGAAAGAATGATACCCAGTTTTCCATCCACTACCTTTGCCAATCATTATACCATGGCAACCGGATTATATCCTGATCATCATGGAATCCTGGTGAACAGATTTTATGAGCCGATTCTTAAAGAGACCTATAACGAGCCAGGCAAAAGAAGCACTGTGGAAGAAGGAAAGTTTTACGGAGGAGAACCCATTTGGGTAACAGCCGAAAAGCAAGGACTAAAAACCGCTACCTATTTTTGGGTAGGCAGTGAAGCTGACGTTCAAGGCGTTAGACCTACCTACTGGAAAAGATACGAACATAATTTCCCTTACGAACAAAGACTCGATACCGTAATCGCATGGCTCAACATGCCAGAAGAAAAACGACCACGTCTGATAATGTGGTACTTTGACGAACCCGATTCAAGCGGACATCGTTTTGGCCCCGAAAACGATAGCCTTCAGCCTGTGATTCATAGGGTTGACAGTTTGGTTGGGGTAT
Source organism: Bacteroidales bacterium (assembly GCA_018399335.1). GTDB lineage: Bacteria > Bacteroidota > Bacteroidia > Bacteroidales > F082 > UBA5536. Next base: position 33,262 of record JAGYNM010000012.1, read on the forward strand.
TTCGGAAAAAACTGGCAACACTTCCCATTGCCGACAAAGTTGATTTTATCGTCCTTTCGGATCATGGAATGGCTACCCTGTCTACAGATCGTCAGATCATTTTAGATCAATATGTTGACACTAGCATGATAACACTTATCGATGGCTGGAATCCAACAATGAACCTGATTGTGAAGGATGAATTTAAGGAAGAAGTTTATGATGCTTTT